>JAFGHO010000013.1 GCA_016930085.1 Spirochaetales bacterium | reverse complement strand
GAATGATATGCGGCCGCAGTATGGAATGATATGCGGCCGCAGTATGGAATAAGATGCGGCCGCTATATTGAACGGTGCGCGTTATAATCGATAAACTCCCTGAAGAGCTTTCCCGCCGCAACTGATGCGACCGGAAGCGATTCGAGGAGTGCGGAAACCTTTTCCGTCATGGAATCGATCATCCGGCTGAGTTCGTCGCGAATCCCGAGTCCGGTCACAAGCTTCCTGATATATTCGATGTCCTCTTTCCCGATATCGTCCCGCCCGATACAGGACATGATCCGTTTTCTCTCTTTTTCTCCCGCTTTGTTGTATGCCTTGCAGAGATACAGGGTCTTTTTCCCCTCCTTGAGGTCCGAACCGATCGATTTCCCTACCGCATCCTCGTTTCCGAAAAGACCGATATCGTCGTCGACGATCTGGAAGACGGTTCCCATGAGTTCCCCTATTTCAGCGATGACTTCGAGATCCCCCTCACCGACGCGCCCGAGTATCGCCCCGATTTTCAGGGGGAGGGTATAGGTATATCTGCCCGTTTTGTAAACGTAGAGATTGAGGATCGAATCTTCATCGATCATCGATTCTTCGGCACCCCATGCGACATCGAGCATTTGAGCCACTCCGACATAAAACATTTCACGGCTGCAGAGTCTTAGGATTTCTTTTCCTGCCTCGCGATCGATTCGGAGGGAGTTGAGCAGGTCGAACGCGAGAAAAAAGGAAATGTCGCCGCCGCAAATACCAAGGGCTTCACCGATGTGATACGGATCGCGAAGCGACTTCCGTCCCGCCTCTTCATAATAGATATAGTGAAAGGAGGGTTTCCCTCTTCGTTTCATGTCCCTGTCCATAATGTCGTCATGAATGAGGAGGGATGACTGGAGAAGCTCTAAAGCGGCACCGATTTTGACGATCTCTTCCTCCAAGGCGGGGCTGATATCAGTCTTGAACATCATACAGGAAAGACTGACCAGTCCGCCCCGTATCATTTTACCCAGCCTCGAAAACTCATAGATCCGGGAAAGGACATCGATGCCGTCGAGATGCAATAACGCAAGACGCTTCCTGCTTTGATCGAGAAAGGATTTCAGGAAACGAGATATTTTCTCTTTCTGTTCACTAAAGAAATATTTCATGAGACCACTCCGCGATAAAGATGAAAACAAGGAGAGAAAAGAAAAAGGCGGCCTGTATGAACACATAGAATGCGGGAAGAAAATTTCCGTATTTCTTTTTCCCGGCCAGCAGGGAAATCGAGGCGCACAATGAAATCAAAAACCATGCGAGGTAATTCTGAAAGGGAATCGTCCCTCCCGCCCACCGCCAGTAATTGAAATGCATTGCCACCGGTTCGAGAATTATATCGAACACAAGACAGGCAGAGGCGGTGAGGAGTGCAGATAGAAAGATATTGTTGATTTTATGTGCAAAAAAGATTGTTGTTCCCAAAATAATGATGGTCCAGTTGAGACCGATTAAGGGGGGTACACCGAAGATAGCGGGTCCGAGGACCGGGCCGTAGGCATATGACCCGAAAACAAGGCCCGTATTAACGCCGATTACCTCGATGAAAAATGTCAGAAGAAAAACAACGGCGTACCACACAAAGAGATATCTGTCCGGGGGAAATGAAACGGAGAATAGCACAAACAATCCGGCAATCAGGAGAAAAAAGGGGGTGACGAAAAGCGCGAACGGTCTGGTAAACGGAATGATATGCAGGAGGAAACCGACCGCGAAAGATATCGCAATATTTCTTTCAATGAGTGACTTGTATCGAATAAAAAGAATCCCGATCTCCCTCTTCATCCCGGTTGTTCCACCATATTCTTCAGTAATTGCAGCAGTATTCTCCATTTTGGAGGTTTGACCTTTTTTTTATAGACAATCAAAGGATCTTTTCTTATTTTATCTGCGGACCAGAGGTACATATCGGCTGCGGTCTTGATCGGGATCAGGTAACGGCGCGGAATGTAGCGGTATCCTTTTTCCGCTTCCTTTTGCCAGCTTTCGTACCTGTCGATCTGTTTTCGGTGAAAAGCGATGAACCGGGAGGTATGCGCTCGGACATGATTTTCGTTCAGGGATGAAAGGCCTGAATCTTCAAGGGGAAGGTACCTGCGGCCGAGGGCATTGTCTTCCGCAATATCACGGATGAAGTTGATGTACTGCATCGCCCTGCCCTGCATTCGCGCCGCATGAAAAGCCTTTTCGGGAAGGTCGAGTATCCGGGACATGAACAGACCGATTACTTCGGCGGATCCGTAAATATATAAAAGGGTTTCCTCGAGGGTTGTGTAAACGGATTTTGTCAGGTCCCATTCCATCGACTGCAAAAAGGCGTCGATCCATGAGGGATCGAAAGCCTTTCTCTTCATGAGTTCGACAAAATCATCAATGATGATCTCACCGCTTTTCCTGCCCTTGAGGCATTGATAATACTGATCCTTGAAGCGGGAAAAACCATCCGAGTCCTGGGGGATATTGTCGACGAAATCATCGGCAATGCGAACGAATCCGTAAAGAATGAAGACATCTTCCCTGACTGCTGGGGGAAAGAAAAGACTCGAATTGAAATAGGTCTTGCTACCCCTTTTAAATGTCTTGTAATGAATGGTTGTGATCGCCATATTAGATGCCTCCTGGCTTGTTCAGGTTTCCTGTGACGCTGAGTCGCATACCTGCTTACATCTCCCTGTATGACGGTCCGTATCCGCCTTCCGGTTCATTCCATTCGATATTATCATAGGGGCATTTGACCTTGCACGCCTTGTCGTGAATGCAATTGACGGATTGCACATGGAGGCCGCCGTCGATCAAAGAATACACACCGCCCGGGCAGAACGAAACACATGGGTTCTTTTCCCGGATACCGCAGACAATGCATTGGCCGGCGTCCTTAATGTTGATATGTGAGATGGATGTTTCATCATGGATTGTGCCGGAATAATGGACGAAGAGGTCCTTGTCCGCCTTGTGTGTTTTCCCGAATCGGAGTTTTCTCCGTAAAGCCCTTGTTTTTACCGCGTCGCGTTTCATGGGTAATATACCGGGGATCGCCCGCATCAGAAAGGTAAGCGGCAGACCGGCATACAAACCGAGGGGGGTGGTAAAAAGCTGCCTGAAATTCCGTGCCCGGAAAAGTTCGGGGAGAACGCCTTTTTTATACAACTCCCTTTCATAGCTGCGGACGATGTCCGTATTATATCCGGCCTCCACCTGAAAAACCGAGTCCGCGGCGGCAAAACCGGATGCGATCGCGCAATGCAGCCCTTTGATAATGGAGGTGTTCACAAAACCGGCAGCGTCACCGAGCAGCAAGGCCCCCGGAACGCCCGGGGCGGTAAGCGCGCCGTATCCTCCGCAAGGGACCGTTTTCGCGCCCGCTTCCGCGAGTTCGGTATTGAGGAGGTACCCTTCGATCGCCGGATGGCGTAAAAAACGTTCGAACTCCTCCTGCGGATCGAGATCCCGGTATTTCCAGCCGAGGCTGACCACGAGACCGGCCGAGATAGCCTTCCCGTCGGCACTGTAGAGAAAGCCGCCGCCAAAGACATCGGGCGGCAATGGGTAGCCGAGTGTGTGAATAACCCGCCCGGCACCGAAAGGATTCGGCCCGTTTGTCCTGAAGAGCTTTTTTATCCCGATTGAATAGGTCTGCTGGTGGGCATGGGGGAGGAGACCGAATCGTTCTTTGAGCCGGGAGGAGAGGGTTCCGAGGCTTCCATCCGCGATCAGGGTGACATCGGCATAAAGTTTTTCTGAGGGTTTGAAGCCGTACTTTTTCGTTCCGTCTTTATTGATTCCCTGTTCCGGGATAACGATCCCGTGCACCTTTCCCCGCTCGACAATAAGATCGCCCGCTGTTACACCGTAAAGAACGTCGATGCCTTCTTTTTCACAAAGCGCGGCGAGTGATTTGCAGAGTCGTGAAATAGAGAGGATGACATCGCCGAAATGCCGCTGCTCAGGTGGAAGCAAAGCGGCCGGGAGGGCCGTTTTACCGCATGGTGAGAGGAACGCGAGGGAATCGTGCCGTACCTGTTCCGCACCGATCGATTGAGGCAGATTGTCCGAGAGAGCGGTTAAAAACCCTTGCTTAACAAGCCCGCCCGAAAGCGAATGATAGCCGGCCGATTTCGCACTGTCAATGACCAGTATGTTTTTTTGTATTCCTTCACGATCGTAATGCCGCTTAAGCCGCAACGCGCTGCTCAATCCCGCAGGACCGGCACCGGTGACCAGTACATCAATCTTTTCTTCGTTATCCATCGAAAGATCCTTTCACTTGATTATCTGTATCAAAAATGGAATGTATTGTCCACCGGGTATCACGAAAGTCTTATCGTGCGGTTTTTCCAGACAACTTCTTTTTTTACTTTCGAGACATATATTGAACGGAAAAAGAGAAAGAGAAAAAAAAGTATATATACGGGATAGACGAATGAACAGATGGGATGGAAATTGCCAGCTTTCCGGGACATTCCGAATATCTGTAATCCATAGAGCGAAAATATCACAATAAAAAAAGCGGTAAAAAAAGGAGAGCACCCGAATGCGATTAATACGGGAAACGAAAAACTGCTCATTATTCCCGTAATCCATGCGGCCAGCATCACAATCGAGGCCTTCCCCGACATTTCTGAGGCTTTCGAGAGGTTTTTCGTCCAACCGCCGACAAGTGACGCGATCCCTTCCGGATACATTGCATAGGTAATATGGGGGCCGCCGCCGAAACAAAAAATCTGAAATCCCTTTTCCTGAAAAAGCCTTCCCATGGCCATATCGTCGACGAGTTCGTTTTTTATCGCTTTATGGCCGCCGGATTCCATATAATCATTCCTGTCGACGAGGATACACGGACCGAACAAACCGGCCGTTTTTCCCCGTTTTGACATAATATTGAAGGCGTCGACGCCGGCAAGGACCACAAGATTCGGAAAAAGCGAAAAATGTTCGTACCATCGGCTTACGGAGTGATATGGCTGGACCGATACGATTCCCGGTTGTTTTTCTATTGTGTGAAGGAGGATTTCGAGTGCCGCGGGTGAGAGACGGACATCAGCGTCGAGGAAAAGGAGGTAGTCACCGGAAGCCGCCTGCGCGCCTTTCCAGCAGGCGTGAGTTTTCCCTATCCAGCCGTCCGGTTTTTCCGGTATCCGTATAAGGGTGGTGCCGAACCGGTCGGCGACGGATGCCGTACCGTCCGAGGAATCATCATCGACAACGATGATCTCGAAATTCAGGTACGATTGCCGTTTCAATGACTGAAGCAGCGGCAGAATCCGATGTGCTTCGTTTCGAACGGGAATGATCACGGAAACCATGGCTTGCGCGTGGAGGGTGGATTCATGACGAGTAACGGCGCTGAACCTGAAGAAAAGAAAAAATCCGGCGATCATGAGGAGAAGGGCGAGAAGGATATTTATCGAAGAAAGCATATCGATCATGCTCATCATGAGGATGATTCTATACGACAATTGTCGTTTATTCAATGTTTGACACTGCGGCATTTACCCGTTATACTCGGTTTTTGATGAAACAATGTGCAGTCATCGGTGGCGGACTCGGCGGTCTCGCCGCAGCGATTTCTCTTGCCCACACAAATGTATGCGACGTCCACCTTTATGAACAGGCCCCGCAGCCCGGAGGAAAGGCGGGTTCCATTGTCATTTATACCGATCATCAAAAAAAACGGCGATTCCGCTTTGACACCGGCCCGACGATTCTGACCATGGCGTTTGTCCTCGAGGACTTTTTCCGGTCGGTTGGAGAGGACCTTTCCGATTATCTTGACTTGCAGCGGCTTGAAACACATTGCGACTACTATTATCCGGACGGGCTTGTTTTTCACGCGTACACGGATCACCAACGGTTTTATCGCGAAGCGGGAAAGAAGTTGAAAGATCCCGTCCGGTCGATCAAGGCGTTCAAACGGTATTGCGGGAATATATACGATCTTGCTTCCCCGCTGTTCCTTTTCAATTCCTTTCACGAACTCGATACGCTTTTTTCGGCAGATCCAAAAGAAATCCTTCCGCATTTAAACCGCCTCGATTCCTTCAGAACCATGCACGGGGCGGTTTCATCATATTTCAGTGACGAGCGGTTGATCCAGCTTTATGACCGGTATGCGACATTCAACGGATCGAATCCCTACAAGGTTCCCGCCACCCTGAATATCATTCAGCATGTCGAAAGCCTCGGCGTCACGGTCCCTTCAGGCGGTATCTGGCGCATCCCGGGGGCGCTTCATCAGTTAGCGGAAAAAAAAGGGGTGACCGTCACATGCAATTCGCCCGTTTCAGGTATCACGCGAAGCGGAAGGCGAATTACCGGTATCACGACAGGCGGAATTAAAAAAGCATATGATATCGTTGTTTCGAACGCCGATGTCAGATATACCTACACACACCTCCTGCATGACACTTCAACGCCGGGCGCCCTGAAATACAGGATAAGCGAACCGTCTTCGTCGGCTATGGTGTTTTTCTGGGGGATGAATTGCCAAAGCGGATTGAACACCCATTCGATCCTCTTTTCTTCCGATTATAAAAATGAGTTCAAAGCCATTTTTAAAAAACTGGTATGTCCGGATACACCGACGGTCTATATCTATATTTCATCAAAGTATTCAAACCGGGACTGTCCTGAGGGGTGTGAAAACTGGTACGTGATGATCAATACACCACGTGACCGCGGACAGGACTGGAAAAGTGAAACGGTACGAATGAAACGAGCCGTCCTCTCCTTGATAAAATCGCGTCTCGGCATCGACGCCGGGAAATATATTGTCTGCGAGCATGTGTACGGTCCGCGTGATTTTTACCGCATGACTTCAAGCACGTTCGGAAGCCTGTACGGGCTTTCCTCCAATTCGCTGACCGCGGCCTTTCTCAGGCAGGGAAACCGTTCGCGGTGGTACCGGGGACTCTATTTTTGCGGCGGCAGCGCACATCCCGGCGGCGGAATTCCGCTTACCGTTCTGTCCGGTAAAATGACCGCAGACCTGATAAAAAAGTACGAGTTATGATCAAGGCGCATCACCGGCTTTGGGCACAGCTTTTTTTCAATCGATATCTCGACAGACTCATCAAAAAAAACTTTGAAGGGTTCTACCTGGTAAATGAATTACCTTCACTCCCGCTTGAAAAATCCCTGCTTTTCACACCAAACCATATAAGCTGGTGGGACGGATTTTTTGCCTATTCCCTTCTTCGAATATTGACCGGCCGGGCGGTTTTCCTGATGATGCTCGAACGCGAACTGCGTCGATACCGTTATTTCAGCAAGATCGGCGCCTATTCGATCAATCCCTCATCGGGAAGGGAGACGATCCGGTCGATCGCCTATACCGCTGAAATTCTTGACAATCCGGACCGCGCGGTCATCTTTTATCCACAGGGTGAAATCGAACCGTACTGGAAACGGCCTCTTTCAATCAAAAGGGGAGGACTCCGCTCGATTCTTTCAGGAAAATATGGCCCGTTACCGCATTGCGAACGAACGGTTTTGGTCGCCGGCTTCTGCATCAATTATGGCAACAAAAAATATCCGGATATTATCGTCCGCTTTGGAGAACCTCTTTCACCCGATGAGATTATCGGTGATTTCAAACGATACGAGGCGGTTTTTCACGAAAATCTCGACAGACTGGACAGGGCGGTATGCGGACGGGATTATATCAGGAATATCATGCCGTTACTGTAAGGGTATTTCCCCTTTATAAAAAAATTATTAATATAAGTGTAATGAGGTTGCCATGAGAAAAGCGATATTACATTTGTTTTTCTTTATCTTCTCTGCTATGATAACGGTTGTGCATGGATACGGTATTGATGAGGTATGGGCAATGTATTACATGACACAGGCGGACGACAGTGAGCTCGATCGGGAGATCGGTGTCTATGAAGCGATATCGTCCCCCATACCGGAGGATGATATATCGCTTGCGATACTCTATATCCATAAATATCTGCGTACGGGGAAAACCGTCTATAGCGACAAAGCGCACAAACGATTTAAAATACTGAAGGACTCCCACCTTCCCGATTATCTTGTCATCGCGTATATGGGAATGTCATCCTCTTTTCAGGCAAAGAAAAAGACTATTTTCGGGGCCGATGACCTCAAGGCGATGGCCGCTTCTTTCCGTTCCATTCCCGAACATATCGAAAACTGGTTTATCCGTTTTTTGCGGGGCACCTCCTGTTATGAAGTGGGTAAAAAATTGCCCGATATCTGGATCATGGGAGAAATAAAAAAAGAAGCGCTCGATATGGGTAAAGCGGATCTCGCTTATGTTCTCTCCTGCCATGATAAAGCCAATATTTTATCGTTCACTCTCTCGGGATATGACCGTAAAAGGAAACCCGTCCCCGAATCGGTCAGGAAAACGATCGAAGAGATACTCGAAAAATAGTACCAATACCGCCCGTAAAGGAAGCCGTACGAACGTAGCGGCTGATGTGCAGAAACATGCCTGACATGTACAGACACCGCTTTCAATTAGATAAGAGAAGCGGTCCTATCGTCATTATTCAGAGAAGGCGGCTTGTCTATGATAGTAAATCGTCTTCAATGC
This sequence comes from Spirochaetales bacterium, assembly GCA_016930085.1. Lineage (NCBI taxonomy): Bacteria > Pseudomonadati > Spirochaetota > Spirochaetia > Spirochaetales > Spirochaetales bacterium. Next base: position 48,221 of record JAFGHO010000013.1, on the reverse strand, counting down.
TGTCCGGTTTATGCTGCCGGAGAGTTTTTGGCGACGGCCGCAGCGATCATACGACCACCGATTAACGCCATCGGCATCCCGATGCCCGGTTGCGTGTAATGGCCGCCGTAATAGAGATTTTTCACCTTTTTGCTTTTATGCCTGGGTCTGAAAATTGCCGATTGAAAAAGGGTATGAGCAAGACCGAGTGCCGTTCCCTGAAAAAGATGGTAATCGCGCATGAAATCGCGCTGTGAGGCGATTTTCTTGACCGCGATCTCGGCCTGAAATGATTCCCCGAGGAGTTTCTCGATATCGTTAATAATCATATCGGTAAAAACAGCACGATGTTCATCCGAATCGTCGAGTCCCGGCGCAATGGGGACGAGGACAAAGAGGGTCTCTCCCCCCGGAGGGGCTACGGAAGGATCTGTTTTTGACGGACACCCCATATAGTAACATGGATTGTCCGGCCATCGCGGGGTCGAAAAAATATCGGAAAAATGTTTTTTCCAATCCCGTGCCAGATAGAAACTGTGATGAATCAATCCCGGCAGCTTCTTGTTAATGCCGAGATAGATGAGGAACGTCGAGGGCGCAAGGGTTCTCCGATTCCAGTAGCCTGAGGAATAATTGCTTTCGCCCGATGAAAGCAGAACCGTATCGGTAAAATGATAATCCGCAGTGGAAACCACGATATCGGCTTTTATATAGCCTTCTTTTGTCTCTATCCCTTCCGCCTTCCCGTTATTGACGACAATGCGGCGTGCTTCCGTTCCGAACAAGAACTCGACGCCGAGTTCGGATGCAAGCGCATAAAGGGCGAGGGGAAGCTTCGCGATACCGCCCTTTGGATAAAACACACCCTGGGTGAGATCCGCGTGGGCCATGAGGGAAAAAAGGGCGGGAGTGGTAAAGGGACTGCTTCCAAGAAACACGGTATTGAACTCGACGATCTTTTTCGACCGGTGGTCGTCAAAGAACCGGTCGACAAATGAATCAAGTTTCCCGGCGATATTGAGTTTTATACCGTCAGTGAAAAGGCGGGGATTCGCCATATCCAGGATGGAGGTAAAGTCCTTGTAGAGAAAGTGTTTGAGGACGATTTCGTATTTCATCCGGGCATTGTCGAGGTAGCGGGAGAGTTTTTTTCCTCCGTCTTTCTCGAACAGATCGAAGAGTGCCCGGTTTTTTTTCTGATCCCGGCAGAGGGTCGCCGTGCCCTGACCTTCGAAGTAAATTCTGTATGACGGCGTAAGGTCTGCCAGTTCGTAATAGGAGCCGGTCGCTTTACCGAATTGCGCGAAAAAATCGTCATATACTTCCGGCATGAGGTACCATGAGGGGCCCATATCAAAGGTGAAACCCTTTTCGGTAAATCGGCGTGCGACACCACCCGGAGTCGTGTGGTTGTCCATGACCGTTACCGTGTATCCCGATTTTGCGAGCAGACATGCCGAGGAAAGACCGGCCAGTCCGGCACCGATAACAAGAATTTTCTTCTCTCCCATGAGTCTTCCTTTCTCTTTTGTTGCTACTTTATCACAGTCGCGTATTAGTGGCAATGACATCTTGTCGATAAGGTCTTGTTTTAACCTGTCACATCGCTTATAATCGGATGTGATATGCGAATCGTCATACCAAAGCTTTCAGGATTCTGCCCCGGCGTCAAGGAAGCTGAAAAAACGGTGATGGACTATCGCAAACGGTTTCCCGACACGCCGATTTATGTTCTCGGCTACATGATCAATAACAGGAAATATATCGAGTACCTGAAAGAACGGAATATCATAACCGTCGATTCTCCCGATTCACTCTGCCCCGGCTGTATCGTCGCAATCCGTACCCATGGAATCGACCGATTTGTCGAGGAGGATTTACGAAACCGTTTTGAGGTGATCGACCTTACCTGCAGCAAGGTAAAGAAAGTGCAGAACGCGATCAACGCCTATTCCCGTGATAATTACGATATCGTCATCAATGGGAAAAAACCGCATCCGGAGATGAAGGGACTGATCAGTTATGCGCGTCATGCCCACATTATCGAAAACCGTGAAGACCTGAATCGGTTCATGCGAGAAAGCGATGTGCGGATAAAGATTTTTTCTTCGAGAAATATTCTTATTATTTCACAGACAACGGGCGACAGGACGCTTTTCGAAGAAATCGTCGACAACGTGAAAAAACGACTCGATTCACAGGTAAATGTCCAGGTCATCGATTCGATCTGTCCAGTGACGGAAAGCAAGGAAAGGGAGGCGCTGCTTCTCCAACGGACCTGTGACATCAGTTTCGTCCTGGGCGACAGGCTGTCGTCCAACGCGAACAAACTCTTTTCCATCCTCAAAGGGGCGAAAGAAGATGTCTACTTCATCGAAGGAATCGACGACATCGAAAAACAGGCGATCGGCCTGTATGAGTACGAAAACGCGATGATTGTTTCTTCCGCATCGACTCCCGCGTTTGTCGAACAGGCGGTGGCGGGATACCTTGAAAGAAAAGGAAAGCCGTAAGGGAATCACAAAAGGCAGTGACGGCGACAGAACATGCATTGGACGATTCGAAACAGCAATGATATAATCACTCATGATAAAAAGGCTTTCTTTATTATTGCTGCTTCTGGTTTTTACCTTGCCTCCGGTCTGCCCCTCTGATAATGAAGAAAGCGTAAAACTCGAGATTCTGTTGACGCCCGTCGTTTCTCTGACCGAAAATGAGGAATTTTCTTATCTCAAAGGCATCATTTACAATGTCCTTCTCATCAATATGAAAAGCCAGGAAACCCTTTCCGTGCTGAACGATCGTGAGGATGCAGAGACCGTAATTATGAGGCAGACTGAGTTTGAAGACTATGTCGATACGTTGAAGAAGAATTTTCCCGGGGCTTCGGCAGTGATGGCTTCATATTACGTCGATGAGAACAACCTCCACCTGATTGTCAATGTGTGGGATCTCGATTCCCTTCGGGTAAGAAAAAGTTTTATCGAAACAATGCCCGCCGATCTTGACATGCTCGGGAATATCGAAAAAACGGCTTCCCGTACGGCGATCGCGGTCGCCGAAGAACTCCCCCCGACACTCCGTGAGGCCCTTTTCGAAAAACAGATCGTCATGAGTCTGAGGAAGAAAATCAATGACGAAGAAAAACGGGTTGAAGAGATTTTTTCACACCGCAACGAGATATGCATGATTCCATTTACCGGAATCGGATTGGGCAGGACGGTCGTCTCATGGTCCACACTCGGGCCTTTTGTCTCCCCGGTATTAGGTTGCGAGTATTCATTTTTTCCGGATGACCGCTTTCATTTACGGGTGGGGGTGGAATACCTTTGTTTCGACGTTCTCACCGCCAATCCGCTCCGTTACGAAATCACCTTCGAAGCGCTCGCAGGCGTGCACTCCCTCTCACTTTTTTCACTCTCGCTGGATGCCGGAATCGCTTTGATCTACGACAACAATCCCTCCTGCGCCGCACTGACCTCATCGTACCTGGGGGTACATGTCACGCCCGATGCCGAACGTTTATCGATTTCACTCCCCCTTCGGCTCGGATTGACGGTCTATATATCCCGCTGTTTTTTCATCCAGATGGCGTTGAAGTATCACGGACTTACATGGACAATCGAAACCGAAGATCCCGAGGCGTATGACGTGGGCCGGGACCGGCTTAAATACATATACGGACTGTCGCCGTGGAACCTTTTGTGCCTTTCGTTTGTCGCGGGAAGCGGCGTGAGGTTTTGAATCATGGGGAAACGAATAAAAATGACCAATGCCCTGCGTATCATCCATTTCATTGTCCTCATCCTTAACCCGGCAGTGTCTCTGCGGGCTCAGGCGCTACCCCTTTTGATTGTCGCCGATTTTCATCAGAACGGGATATCCGAATCCGAAGGGAAACTTCTTGTCGATCTTTTTTCCTATACCGCGTTTGAAACAGGTGAGTTTCTGGTACTCTCGCGGTATGAAAGGAACAAACTGCTCAAGGGCTTCGGATACAGCCGGAACAGACTCAAGGAAAAGGAATCGTACATCGAAGCGGGAGAACTCCTGCGTGCAGAATATCTTGTTATGGGACGTTGTATAAAGACCGATGAATCCGTCGAAATGGCCCTCTCACTCTGGGCGGTGAAGAAAAATGCACTCCTTGCCGATGTCTCCGGCGAATATACCTCTTTTGAAGAAGCAATCGACGGAGCGAGAAATCTGACCGGTGAGCTTGTTTGGTCCCTTGAAAAACGAACCATTTCAGACAACGAAAAGGCCTCATCGGGTCTATCGGAAACACTCTATGTTTCCCGCATCAGGCAGCGTATTCTCGTCGTTTTCCCTTCCGGAACGCAACCGGAGGGGACAGCCGGATTCCAGGTACTCGTGAACGATGCGTGTGGCCGTCTGTTAGAAAGCAGGACCGTCGAGATTCAGTTTTCCTCACTCGCCTATGATGTTGCGTCTCCGGATATCGAAGCCGGTTGTGAACTGGTATCAAAAAGGGACGCGCACACCCTCGCCGTACTCGGCGTTAAACGCAATGCGTATTCTCTCGATTTTTATACCGATGAAAAGACGCCTTTATTTTCCATCGGGTGCTCCCCGGAGAGAGACCGGGACGTTGAAGCGGGACGGATCGCGAAGCGGCTCGAAGCGGAACTCCCCCCCCTTCCCATGAAAACCATTGCCATGGAACTCCGCAATGAGATACGGATCAAGGAAAAACTCGATATGCTGCTTTTCAACGAGCGATACCTTTCCCAGCAATGGTTCGTCAATCTGCACCAGAGTGTCATCAAGCCGGCCGTGGCCGGGAAATTTCATCCCATGCTCAATATCCTCTCGCTGGAAGGGGATGTGTACTGGTATTACGCCCGTCTTGTCGGCTGCGGCGCTGGCTATGCGGTGTCCCTGGGGTATCCGGCGACGATCGACGCCAAACTTTCATCGCACCCGCTCGTTCTCCAGCACGAACTGAGGATTATCCCGTTCAGTTTCAGGAGCGCGGGCGAAATCGGGATCATCGCCAATATCGTGACATCGCTCAACATGCACAACGCCTACAAAATCGTCTACAACTCCGTTATCGATAAATACGATTTTCAGGACGAACGGATGCTGTCTTTCTTCAAACTAGGGCTTAACGCCGGCATCCTGTTCAATCTTTCCGCAAGCTATTCGATATTCGTCGATCTTTTGACATTGAGTTTTATCGTCCCGCTGAATATCGGGAACGTCACCTACGACAATACCGCCGTTTCCGGGGCGGTCGGGGGCGTCGGGGTCGTGCTTCGATTTTGAGTGGGCCAAAAAACAGGAGGAAAAAAATGAAACGACGTTTATTGCTGCAATCAATCGTTTATATCATCATCTGCTTTTCCGGCCTTGATACGCTGCGGGCGGAATCGGCATCATGGACAAGTTCCACCAATACAAACCGCTGGGTCGTCAATACGGATCAGACCTTTACTTCATACGACAATACCACGGCCAATCTGATAGAGATTAATCCTGATACAATGTATCAGGTTATCGACGGCTGGGGCGGCTGTTTCAACGAACTGGGATGGACCGCGTTGTCCGTATTGGGCGGGGCTGAGCGTACGTCGGTACTAAAGGCATTGTTCGATCCCGAGACCGGATGCAAATTCAACCTGTGCAGGATGCCTGTCGGTGCAAATGATTATGCGCTCGATTATTATTCATTCAATGACAACTCCGGTGATTACGACATGTCGGAGTTCAGCATCGAACGGGATCTGGGCTGTTTGATCCCCTATATAAAGGCGGCAATGGCTGTCCGCCCGGATCTGAAAATATGGGGATCGCCCTGGACCCCGCCCGCCTGGATGAAAACCAATGGCGTGTATAACGGAGGAAGACTCACCTGGAATACGCAAACCCTCGATGCCTATGCCTTATACTTTTCGAAATACGTCCGGGCATACCGGAGCCAGGGAATCGACGTCTACGCAATACATGTGCAGAATGAACCGATTTACAGTACGCGATACCCCTCATGCGAATGGAGCGCAACAGAGTTCAGGGACTTTATCAGGGATTACCTCGGTCCCCGTTTACGACAGGATAACCTGGATTGTGAAATCTGGGTTGGCACGATCCCCGATTCGGGCACGGTCAACTCCTATGCGGATACGGTCCTGAAAGACAGTGCCGCACGCGGGTTCGTCGCCGGTGTCGGCTACCAGTACGGTGGCAAAAACGCCATCCAATGGACCCACGAAACATATCCCGCCATGAAACTGATGCAGACGGAAAACGAATGCGGCAATCACGAAAACGACTGGGCGTACGCCGAACAAACCTTCGGATTAATGAAGCATTATTTCGACCGCTGGGCAAATGCATACATGATATGGAACCCCGTGCTGGATGAAACGGGCTTGAGCAGCTGGGACTGGGCGCAGTGTTCCATGATCTCCATCGATAAAAACTCGCGCGCCGTCACTTATAATCCCGAATTCCATCTTTACAAACACTTCAGTTATTTCATAGAGACCGGCGCGTGCCGCATCGGTTCAGGCGGAAGTTTCGGCGATCACCTCGCATTCAGGAATCCGGACGGGGAGATCATTATCGTTATCGCAAACAGGAGCGATCAATCAAAGACCGTGACCGTCAAAAACGGCTCTTTGATGATCAAGCCCGCTATTGCCGCACGGTCCTTCAATACCTTCGTCATTGGCGGAAGCGGACCGGCGCCGACTGCGGGGGAATTTTCACCCGGCGATGTCAATCACGACCGTTCCATTAATATCGTCGATGCATTGCTCGTTGCCCGGTATTATGTGGGCTTGAATCCCGGCGGTTTTTACTCCGGCGAAGGGGATGTGAACTGCAACGGCAGTGTCGATATTACGGACGCACTTCTGATCGCACGGTATTACGTCGGGTTGATAACGGAGTTTTGTTAAGAGAAGATTCTTATACCGCCGTTTATAATCGATAGATCGACTATCATCGCCGCTCAATAAAGAATCCCATTGCAGATTTTATTCACGAAAGAAGCACCCATTCCCGGTTATATGGGACGCACCATATCAATCCCGGCTGAAATATCCTAATATATATAACCTATAAAAAATGAAGGCAATTGACTATTACATTTTTAAAAAATATTTATCATAATAATCCGAACGAGAAAACAGAAATAATTTTAAAAGGAGGTGATTGGAAAACATAAGGTTATTACTAAAAAAAGTCAATTGAATAAAAATCGAAAGGAGTCAAAAATGAGAAATGTATTCGCGAGGAAACCGGCAATGGTGTCGGTTTTGGCTTTGGTAATCTGTATTGCCGCGGTGACGGGAACCGCGCAGACGATTACCTCGAATTCGACCGGCAGCCAGGGAGGTTACTGGTATACCTTCTGGACCGACGGCGGAGGGTCGGTATCCATGACGCTGGGTTCGGGCGGCCAGTTCAGCGTCAACTGGAGCAATTGCGGGAATTTCGTTTGCGGCAAAGGCTGGCAGACGGGATCTGAAAGCAGAACCATCACATGGACGGCCAACGCCGGCGGTGCCCAGTATGTCGGTCTCTACGGATGGATGCAAAACCCGCTCGTCGAATATTACATTCCGAGAAGCGGGGGCTCCAACCGGGGCACCTATCAGGCGGACGGGACGACATACACCCTGTATACGAACACGCGCACCAACATGCCTTCCATCGAGGGCACCAGAACCTTCGAGCAGTATTTTTGCGGAGGAGGCGGCGGCGGAAGCGTCAACTTCGGCGAACACTGTAACGGGTGGAGAAAACTGGGAATGGGTGTCGGCAGTCAGAACTACCAGGTGGTGGCGATAGAGGGATGGGGCGGCAGCAGCGGAAGCGCCAGCGCGACGGTCGGCGACGCACCGAGCCAGACCGCGGCCCCGACACCAGATACGACCCCGTCACCGTCTCCGCTTGCCAGCGGCAATATCGTCGTAAGGGCAAGGGGAACAATCGGCGGCGAAATCATGGAGGTACGGATCGGCAACAATGTTCTGGGCAGCTGGACCGTGACGACCGATTATCAGGATTATTACGCCCAGGGGGACGGAACCATCGATGTTTATTTTACGAATGACGATCAGGAGCAGAACGGGATGGATCTTCAGGTGGACTATATTACGTATAACGGCACGACATATCAGGCGGAAGACCAGGCGGTCAATACCGGTGTGTACAATCCGGACGACGATTCCTGCGGCGGTTCCTACAGCGATCTTCTGGAGTGTAACGGGTATATCCGCTTCGAAGTAGCGCCCGTGACGCCTGACCCCACGCAAACACCGATATCGACAACACCCCCGACGGCGACACCTTTAATCGGGGATTGTAACGTATCATTTTATCCCGTCAATTCGACACAGGCCCTGAACTCCACATTCCGGATCGATGTTATCGTGAATTCGGGAAGCCAGGCGCTTGCCGCATACGGTTTCACCATTACCTATAATCCCGATATCATGAGTGTCGTTGAGGTGGCCGAAGGGGCGGACGGATTTATCGCCGCCGAAAATACGGGAAATCCGGGAGAAATCATCGTCTCGGGATTCGAGACCTCGCCCACAGGGCCCGGTTCGAGTCTTCAGGTATTGGTTGTCACCTTTAATGCGGTAGCGGAAGGAATATCGGACCTCGGACTGTATGTCGACGAACTCATTGATGCGGATTTAAACACGATAGGGACCGCGTGCGGTATCGGCGGCAGCGTCGAAGTCACGGATGAAGGTATTCTTGGCGATGCGAACGGAGACGGCGAGATAGATATTCGCGACGCCCTGGTGACTGCCCAATATTACGTGGGACTTGCTCCGGCGAATTTTATTCCCGCCGCGGCGGACACCAATTGTGACGGTGCAATAAGTATCGTGGATGCGCTTGTTATCGCTCAATACTATGTCGGTCTTGTAGACGGTTTCTGCCTGTAATCCTGCGGTAACGCGATAAAAGCATTCTCCGTATGCCGTTATATACCGGTGTATGCGGGAATGCTTTTTTTATTGCGTCACATTAATGATTCTGCTATGATGATACGCATATTTATGAAACGCTATCGACGATATATGGCATTCATGTGGATCATCATGATTCTGGGCGTAGTGTCTGTCTCAGTGTTGGCGGAGAGTTCAGACGACGTACTGGTCAAACGTTCCGTGCTTCTCCTTCCTGTCGCAAACCTCACCGGAAACGGCGAGTACGCGTATCTTTCGCACACCATTTTCTACGTGCTCGAAAACAATCTGAGAAAACAGGATTCGCTTAATCTATTCATCGGTGACGAGGGTACACTCGCGTTGTCCCGGACACGGGGATTCGGGGAGTTCATGAAGGCGGTCGAAATCCGTTACGCCGCGGAGACTTGCGTTTTCGGCGATTATTACACGGAAGGAGAGGAACTGCACATCACCGTCATCGTCGCCGATGTCGCGACGCTTCGTATTAAAAACTGTTTTTCGGAAGTGATGCCCGTCGATCAGGAGAGGAACGAATATCTCGATGAGATGTGCCGGGATATCGCAGTGACGATCGCCGCCGGTCTGCCCGCTCTGGCCAGGGAGGCGATTATGGAGAAGCAGATCGTGAACAGACTCCGGGCCAGACTCGATGCGGAAGAAACCCTGCTTGATTCGATTCTGAGAAAACGGAACGAAGTCGCCGTAAGTACGATGACCGGTATATCGCTGGGCCGTTCCGTGATTACCTGGTCAAGAAAAAACTCACTCGCAGGTTTTCCCCTCCGTATCGAATATACGCGGTATCTCTCCGGTAACTTGCATATGAGGGCCGGTCTCGAATATATCCCACTCGATATCATGGTCCCCGGGGTATTCCGTAACGAAGCGGGGCTGGACCTGCTCCTTGGCATTCATACGCCTTCGCTTTTTTCCTTCAGCCTCGATACCGGATTCGCGGTCACCTTCGATTACAATGAAGAATGTCTCGCACTCGCTGAATCGGAATACGAACCGGGACCGACCGCAACCCGCCTTACCTTTTCGCTTCCGCTCGTCACGGGTTTCTCCCTCTACCTGAACCGCATGTTTTTTCTCTGTTTCAGGTTTTCCAGCTTCGGACTGTCCTGGACGCTCGAGACGGCGGACCCGCGCGAATACGAATACGGAAGCAGGTCGCTTTCCTACGTGTGGGGGTTTTCTCCTTTTTCTTTTCTTTGTCTCTCCCTGACCGCCTCCTTCGGAGTGAGGTTTTAATGGGCGGACGGCACGCGCAATACAAACGGAGCGTATATATAATCCTTGTTCTCGTGTTATCGTTCGCCGGCCCCGGGCTTTTCGCGGACGGAAAGCCCGTCGTCGCCGTTTTGGATTTCGAAGGAAGCGGTCTGCCGCCGGTAAAATGTTCGATGCTCGTCGACCTTTTCAATCAGAACCTGCTCGAAACCTCACTGTGCCACGTGATAGGCAGATACGAACGCAACAAGCTGCTTAAAGGCTTTTCCCGCTCGTCGTTCGACGGGGAAAGCGTAAACGACAACATCGAGGCGGGAAAGCAGCTGTTTGCAGATTTTATCGTAAGCGGCCGCATCGAAAAGATATCCGGCTCCTTCGTGGTTACCGTCAGGCTTTTCAATACGCTCCATTCGCGATTTCTTGTTACCGAGACCCGTACGTTTACCGATTTTTCAGAACTCATCGATTCGTGCCGGCCGCTTACCGGCATTCTCCTTACAGAGATCGGAGCGGGGGGGGCGGGAGGCGACAATGAGAAAAAAATACTCGATGCCTTGAGTCCGGTGCCCGTCAGGGAACGGCTGCTCCTCATTTTAACCAATGGTACGCTCGACAGGGATGAAGCGGTGATACGGGACGTGATGGGCAGATGCCTCGCGAAGCTGCTCGAAGACAAAAGATTCATTCCGATGATCGATTATATGGACCGATCGGTAACCGGGATCGATCCCGGGGCCATGCAATCGTTACTCGCGAGACGGGACTGCCATTATGGTGTCTACGTGACTGGCGATGAAGCAGGATATACGGTGGAGGTCTTCGAAACGGCGTCCGGCGTCATAATGAGGATACCGATAGGGTTTCCGCTTGATCCGGAAAGGGAAGCTGCGATACTCGCTCAAAGCCTCAACGAACGCCTTCCGCTGCTTTCCGAGCAAACACTGGCTAAGGAATTGAGTGAGCATATCGCGACGGAAAAAAAGCTCGAGGAACTGCTTTACACGAACAGGCTTCTCTCCCGGAGGGTAATCGTTTCTTTTTATCAGAAACTACTCAAACCGGTTCTGCTTTTTTCATACGCCCCCTGCCTTTCAATCGTATCGGCGGAAGCGGATGTCTACTGGTATTATTCGCCCGTGCTGGGTCTCGGTGCCGGATACGGTTATTCATACAACTATCCGGGGACTATGGATTCCCGGCTGAATACCATCCCGTATATTCATCAGCACGAAATAAGGTTGATCCCGTTTTCTTTCAGGACGGGGGGCGGCATAGGCATTCTCATCAACGCGATCGCGACACTCAATATGCATGACTCCTATCATATCGAAATGCATGTCGAAGATCCCGTGACGTATTCCGGTGAAGGAATGGTATTTTTTTCCAAACTGGGAGCGCAGGCCGGGGTTTTCTGGAATATCGGAGAATCCTTCGCGGTGTACTGGAGCGGTTTGTTCTTCAACATCGCCTTTCCACTTTCAGCAGGCAGCCGTTATCCGGAGTTCCCCGACCTGAAATCGTGGGGTTATCTTTCCTTTGATGTCGGCGCGCTGGGCATCATCTGTCGTTTTTGATCACGGTATAGACATTTCCGCTGTCGGAAACGAGGTAGACGCGGTCGGTAAACACGATGGGTGATGAGTAAAAGCTTTCGCTATTACCGATCTGTCCCGTATATTCGATGTTCCCGTCTTCAAAGTCATAGACGATTACATCGCCGCCTGCGCTTCCGGAAACAAGGCGCGTTCCCGCGACTGCGGGACACATCATCCTCCATGTCCTGTTCGAGAAGCCGCTTTTATAGGGTGCGGCAATCTCGGTGTACCTTCCGGTCGTAATATCGAGAGAGAAGAGAACTCCTTCCGTTGTGTAGCCGCATACCAACTGCTTGTATACGGCCATGTCCGAGTTCACCGGGGCGGGAAGGGGCCATTTCCCGGCCGGTGTGCCCTTTCTGTCGAGTATCAGGATCGACGATGAATCGTGTGTGCCGAGGTAAGTGACGATGCGGCCGCCTGCTTTGACCGGATTCACGTATGATATTCCCTCGAGCCTGTATTTCCAATCGATCGTCCCGTCCGTATCGATCATGGCGAGGTAATTTTCATAGGAGGCCCCAACTGTCATCCTGCCGTCTTCCCATACGATCGGTGTGACCGGAAAGCGCTCGATGAAAAACCGGACGGGCCCCCTGCGCCCGGATTGCAGGTCGAGTGAATAATATCCGTTGTTTAAAACCGGTACGATCAGTGATTTTCCGGCAGCTGCCGGGTGGTAATTGTCTTCGGAGCTTCCGGACTCAGGCAGGGGATACTCGCCTTTCACTCTGAATGTCGATTTATCGAGAAGATACACTGCGCGCGTCGAGAGGAGACAGATACTGTCTTCCGAAACGACAGGTTTCACCTTGAACGTCGTATGCGACGGGAAATCGCCGCATTTCCTCAATCCCCGCTCATCGACGAGGAAGAGGTCGTGTGAAGTGAGAATGTATCCCCTCATCCCGTCGGATGCGCCGGTCACGAACGCGGGGGTATTCCCGCCGAACTCATCGCCGTTGACGGTGCCGATCAGACGGAAGGTATACGGCTCCGCGACTTCGGTCGTATCCTGCCGGACAGAATCGGAGGAAGTCACGGGAACGGAGTGGGTGCATTCGGCATTCGTATCGGCTTCGGGAAGGCCTTCGTATGGGGTGAGAAACCCGGAGTGCCGCGCTGTGAATGCGGCTTCAAAAGGCGGAAATTCGATACAGTCCCTGTCGAAATCGACGGCTGCCGTGTCGAGAAATCCGTCGATATCGTAATGCGGTTTGCCGTTCACGGATGAAATGGCGATGCACTCGCCGGCTAAAAGCGTATAGATGTCGCGTCCGTCGTTTTTCCCGGCGAGACGGACGCGGACGATTCCTTCATAGCAGAAAGCCCTGATCAGGTTTTCGAAACGCTGCACATGCACTCTCGTTCCCGTGAGTTCCATCGTGTAATCGCCCGTCCTCACGGCGAGCGTTTTACCGTCAAGCAGGGCGCGCGTCTTCGAAATATAGAGATTGCCCGTGCTGAGAGCAATTTCGACCGTCTTTCCCGAATTGGAAGGCACTGTGAGACTGAAGACCGATCCCGGAAAGAATCGGAAGCGGGCTTTCCCTGAAAGCGCGAAATCACCCGCGGAACCTTCCGGTATACGTACAACGGTATCCGGTGAGATCCGGTCGCCCGTTTGAAGCGCCGCCTCATTTTCCGACATCTCTATTGCGGACCCGGAAGCAAGGACAATCTCCGGGAGTGCGTTATCCATGGCGCCGGTTATCCGCAGCGCGATAGTCAGGGATAGGATCGCGATCAGGGGAATCACGAGAATGAGTGAGAGTGACGGATTGAGTGAAAGCGAGAGGAAGGGATTGAACCGGAAGGCCTTTTTTTGTGTGTATTCGCCGATTCGCGCCAGTACCCTGCTTTCGGCCCGGCTGCCGATCGAAGAGGTTCGGGAAGTCTTTTTCAAAAGATGCCTTATCAGCTCTTCATGTGATTCACGCGCTTTCATACGCCTCTCCTCCTTCCCTGAAGCAGTAGATCTTTTCCTTTGCCGCGCGTTCCAGTTCCCGCTCGAGCATCTTTCTTCCCCGGTAGAGCATATTCTCGACCGCCTTTTCCGTCCTGCCGGTGATCGCGGCAATCTCGCTCACGCTTTTCTCGTCGATATATTTGAGTGAAAGGGCCTGTTGGTAGACGGATGAGAGACGGGAAAACCCGATCGATACGATAAGACCGTCCTCCTTTTCCAGCAGGCTCGATTCCGGGGGATTGGACAGCATGTTCAGCACCGCGGTGTGGCCGGCGGCGGCTGACTGCACCACAATCATCCTGTTTTCCCGCTTCATCCTTCTGTAGTGGTCAATTACCTTCGACTGTGCGATGCGGATAAGCCAGCCGGTCACGTTGTGGTTGGGGTTGGGGTTGAGCGTGTGGGCGTATTCGATGGCCCTGCAGTACACTTCCGAAAGCAGGTCTTCGGCGAGACCGGCATTTCCGTTCACCTTGTATTTGATGTAATTGAATACATCATGCCGGGTGAGCCGGTAAAGCTCCTCGAACGCGGCCGTTTCCTTCTTTTTGAGCCGCTTTATGAAATCATTGCCGAAATCCATGACATTCTCTGTTTTTCATGTGTCGCTTCCTATTAATAAACAACGGTTTCGTCCGGGAAATCACTCGCTCATACCTATCATATTTGGCCGCTTTTTGTAAACAAAAAAAAATCGAGTGATTCACGGAATACGGTCGTTGTTTATTACAGAAGCAATTGATCGATCAAAAAAAACGGATTGATGAGAGGAGGTTTTTATAGTATAATAATTGCCCGTTTTAGCGGGACAATAGAAAAAAGTATAACGGCATTCGCCGTAACGGCAACTGCCGAAGTACAATATTATATTTGATAAACGATGATGTTTAAATAACAAGGAGAATAGTATGAAATATCAATCTATTACGACGATATTACTCGCCGCCATTGTCATGGCGGGAGGATGTACCATAGACAACGCGCCGCCGCTCGATAACAGGACGGAGATCAACGAGCGGATCTACGACGCCGTGTATGCGGAACAGCCGCAGGAATCACCGCGTCTTTCCATGGATGAGTCGGTCGACCCGGAATCCGAGTGCGTGGTGACGCACTACAAGGTGAATCTCGGCTGGGACGAACTGTTCCTGCTCGATCCGGCGGCGTCGGTAATATGGCCCGGCGCAATTATAGACGGTTCGACGATCGTAACCGGTGCATACAAACCGATTACGGCCAAACGGGGGCCCCTCACCGTCTACTGCACCATCGGCAATACAGCCGGTTCGATTCACCGGGACATTGTCGAACCGAAGGCTTCGGTTGTGGCGGAAGCCCTGAACAGTATCGTCATGGAAAACGCTGACGGCACCGTCCCGGCGCAAATGAGCTATACCTTTGCCGATGTCTATTCGAAAGAACAGCTTTTTGTCGAAATCGGCGTGAACATGAAGGCGGGAATAAACGGAATGCTCTCCGCCTCGTTCACCGAACAGTTCCGGTGGGACGAGACGCACCGGAGAAGCAAAGTCCTCTTCAAGTTCATGCAGATCTATTACCGGTGCAACATCGATATTCCTCATACACCGGCGGATTTCTTCGACGATTCCGTCGACTGGTATGACATCGGTTATCAGATCTCGGGTAATGTATCGCCGGGCTATGTCGCGTCCATCGGGTACGGCAGGATGGCCCTCCTCCTCGCGGAGTCTTCCTATGATTCGGTCACGGTAAAGACCGCCTTCAAGGAGGCTTTCGACGCGTCATTGGGCCTGGACAACCTCGGCAGTTCGACCACGGAGATTTACACGAAGCACCGGGAAGTCTTTGACGAATGCGATATGAGGATGGTGGTGATAGGGGGTGACTCCGCCTCGGCTACGCCAATGATGACCGATTACTCCCAGTTCACCGCGTGGCTCAATGACGCGCGGAACGCGAAAGTGAACACCCCGGTCATGCCGCTGAGTTACCAGGTCCGCTACCTCAAGGACAACACGGTGATGCACAATGTCCTCACCTCGGACAGCTACCTCAGAAACTGCGAGGATACCGTGCCGACCCCGACGCCCGCTTCAGGCACTCCCGAACCGACTGCTCCGCCCGCGCCCACCCCGAACCCCGTCACCTACACATTGACGGTCAGATATATCGATCCGAACCATACGGGATGTAATCCGGGCGAGAAGGAACAGGAATATAAGGTTACCAATGCCTCGCGAATCTATATCGCGACCGCGGATAAATACTGCTGGTCGAGTCAATGGAACGGCGGACAGGTATATTTCGATGCATGGTCGGGAGATTCCGGCGGCATCGTCCAGGACCGTAATTCACCGATGACGGAAGTCTACGGGTTTACGGGAAACGGAAAACTCACGGCGACCTATAAAACAGTACCGTAACCGGGATTTCCCGGATACGGTATTCGGGAAACGCCTGAATGGATCACCGCGCCTTCTTTCGGGGGCGCGGTTTTTTTATGTTCGCCCGGCGGGATACATTTTCCGGGAGTGAACGTCTCCTCTCCGCCCGGTAAGGAAAAACGGACGCTTTTATCAAAAAAGCGGAAGCCGGACGGCAAGGGTGCCATCCGTGAGGATGAATTCTAAAGTTGAATCGTTATAGAATAGCTTATCCGCCGGGGTATGGTTTTCCCAATAACTTTGTTGTTTCGTTTTTGGGAACGGGAACACTGAAATAACATCCCTGTGCCAGATCACGGTTCTTTGCGTTTAAAAAAGCAAGGCGCTCTTCATTTTCTATTCCTTCCGCCGCCACTTGTAAATCCATACTATGACCAATGGCGATCAGACTGCCGGCTATGGTCGCATCTCTTTTGTTTCCGGGAATATTGCTGATATAGTTGCGATCGATTTTCAAAATATCTAATGGTATTTGCCGTAAAAGTGTAAACGAAGAAAATCCCGAACCGAAATCATCCGGAGCTATTTTAATTACTTTATCTTTGCACAAGCGTCTTCCATATTTTGAATAATCCAGTTTTCCGTTATTTCAAAAATTATATTGGCGAAAGGTATAATAAAATCCTTGACTATCCGCTTTACGGCGGCAAAAAAACATCGTGATAAATTTGCTTGGGCGATATATTTATTGCTATCTTTATAAACAATTATTATGATTTATAAAAACACTTTATAAACATCAGTAAAGCGCCCCAAAACCCGGATAATGCATAAAAGTCACAATCATCTCTGCGGCAGGGCGACTGTCCAATGCTACCTGTGAATCGTGACCGAAGTGCAGGTGGTATTGATTATCGGCAGGATCTATAATCAGGCCGGCGGCGGAAATCACGTAGCAGTTGCTGATAAGGCTCGGCAGCCGATTAATCAGGGTATTGTTTCCGGCAAAAATGCCGCTATAGCATGAAGCGAAAAAAAACGCGGATTCCGGACTGCCCTCTCTTTCGAAGGAGAGGCATTTTACTATTTTTTCCTGTTTCTGTAAAACTTGTCTTTCAATATGCCTGTATTATCGACTGCCTGCTTGACGTTTCCCCCGAAATAATCCAGAATCTCGCATAATATATATTGTTCAATATGTTTGAGTTCAAGCTTTTTTTGGATGACCTCCCTGCTGAGGGTTGTGATTGCCTTTCCGAAGTTGCTCATGTTACATCCGCTCATATGAAAAAAAGGATCAAGACTCTCTTCGCTGATCACTTTTTTATCCATAGAAAGGATGAGCGCCCGCATCATGACATTTTCAAGCTCCCGGATATTGCCAGGCCATTTATACCCGTTAAGTAATTCAAGAGCACTTTCTTCAATTACAGGCTCGGGTATTGAGAGTTCTGTACTTATCTTTCGTAAAAAATACGCAACCAGAAACGGGATATCTTCACGACGCTCCCTTAAGGGAGGAAGCTGTATGGGGAATCCATTAATACGGTAATAAAAATCTTCCCTGAGCGAACCGTTTTTAATACACTCCATCGGTTCCCGATTTGTTGCCGTAATAAGCCGGAAATCGACGGAATAAACCGTATTACTCCCAAGCCGTTCAATCTTTTTTTCCTGGATAACCCGAAGCAATTTGACCTGCAGGTTGGATTTGAGTTCGCCGATTTCATCGAGAAAGAGGGTCCCGTGATCCGAAAGTTCGATTTTTCCGGGTTTGTCCCTTTCTGCGCCGGTAAAGGCACCTTTTACATATCCGAATAGTTCACTCTCCAATAAATTCTCCGGATATGCCGAACAGTTAATGGCAATAAAAGGATTATCGCATCGCGGACTCATTTCATGGATAAACCGGGCGATAAGTTCTTTACCTGTACCGGTTTCACCGGTTAAAAAGACATTAATAGAGAGATTGGAAACAGATTTTGCTTTTTTATATACATCATTAAGCCCGTGGTTGAGTCCGATAATCCTTGAAAAGGGATCTTCCCACTCTCTTTTCGAGTTTTCATAGTACCGGGACAGCTGCTCCAGACGTTTTTTTTCCTCTTTCTTTTTTCTGCAATCGTCAATCGCCTCATCGATAACGGCCTTTAACGATCTTAGTTTTACCGGTTTTTCTACGATTCTTTTTACCAGGTTATTGTTGATGACCTGCTCGAGGATTGTTTTATCGGCAAATGCGGTAAAGAGAATTCCGTAATGGTAAGAGGAAGACTTTTTTGCGGTGATGAGGAGCTCGATACCCGAAAGTCCGGGCATACGGTAATCTGCGACAATAATATCATAGTAGGAGGAGGCAAGACTTAATGCGGCCTCGTTCGGTTCGGAAAATGTCTTTATATTGTAATCGAGAAAATATTTGGCAATATCAACGAGCAGACTCTCTTCATCATCGACAATGAGAATGCTTATATCCGAAACAGATTTGTTCATTGTAATGTCATCCTTATTTCTCTATTTCAATGATAAACTCCGATCCTTTCAAAGGTTCGGATCGAACGTGAATATTCCATCCCTGTTTTAATATAAGATGTTTTGCGATGTATAATCCAAGTCCCGTGCCGACACCGATTTGTTTTGTGGTAAAAAAGGGATCGAAAATATCGTCCATGTATTCCTTGTTTATTCCGCACCCCGTATCTTTTAGTATAATCACCGGTTTCCCCCCCTTTTTTATTATGTTGATGAAAATATCTCCCCTGTCCTTTATCGCATCGATGGAATTTGCAATAAGATTGCTTATAATGTGGAATAAGGCCTCCTCATTTCCACTGATAACGACCGAATCATCGCAGCTAAAATGAACAGCTATTCTTTCACGAATCTTCTCTTCATAGTAATCCAATACGGCAGCGACGATTTGCTTGACATCAATGACATCGGTTTTTAATTTGTGTTCATAGTATAACACCTTTAACATTCTTATCATTTTCCCGATGCGGTCAAGATTCTTGTAGATTCGTTCGAAAAAACCCCTTGTATCTTCATCACCAAGCTTTCGTCTGCCTAAATAGTCTTCCAGGTTTTCGATAGGGGCATAGACACTCTCCAGGGGATTTAATATTTCGTGGGAAATACCGCTTACGAGCATGCCTATTGTTGCATATTTCTCTTTTTCGTACAACTCCCGTTTTATTCGCTGGTACCGCAACAACGCCTTTATTTTAAACTCCAGTTCATCAATATAGAAAGGTTTTGTAATGTAATCGACGGCACCTGATGAATATGCTTTTATTTTTTCATCGAGTGATGATCTGGCAGTGAGGAAAATAAACGGTACATCACGAAAGAGGGGATGTTGTGCGCACGCATCATGAAATTCATACCCGTCCATTTTGTCCATCATGATATCCGATATAATGAGATCGGGTTTGGGATTATTAGAGAGTTTCTCGAAAGCTTCGTTGCCATCGCGGGCAATAATGACATTGTAATGTTCGCTTAATCTGGAATGAATAAAAAATAATAAATCCGCATTGTCTTCGACTATGAGAATAACGGGTGCCCCTTCCCGTTTTTCGCTTTGCCTTGGCTTTAAATGCGAGGATGTATCGACGGGTAACGTATATTCAATCTTTTTTTCCACACTGTCGTTCATTCGCAAACAATGTTCATAAAACAGTATTGTAAAAACGGTTCCGCAGTTTTCCCTGCTTTCCACATGAATCCTGGCATCTATCGCGGCGAGAATTTTTTTGACAATATACAGACCCATCCCGATGCCGTGAATATTCCGGTTATTCCCGGAGATCTGGTTAAAAGGCTCGAAAATGGAATGAATACGGTCTTCCGGAATTCCTCTTCCGTTATCCTTGATAATAAGATGCAGACCGTTATTCTTTTTAAGATGCATTTCAATAGTGCCGGTTTCATTTGTGTATTTGATTGCATTGTCCAGGAGATTATTGACAACCCTGTCGATAGCGGCCGGGTCGGCTTTTATATGCAAGGACGGCTCCACGGAAACCAGCATGCTTATCCGTTTTTTGGAAGCAATTTCCTGAAAAAGTTTTCCCTTTTGTGTTACCATCTCGGAGAGATTGATAATCTGTTCATGATTATAAAATATCTGACCCTGTACAAGTTTTTCGGAATCAAGAAAATTTATAATATCACGTTTGAGTATATCGAGGTTTTGCCGTATCACACGGAGTTCGTCTGTCATTCCTGTTTTTTGTATATGTCTGTCCAGATAATTGATAATGAGTGTGAGAGGCGTTTTGATTTCATGGGCAAGATTTACGAAAAATATTGTCTTCTGACGGCTTGCCTCTTCGATCTGTCTATTTGCCTTTTCCAATGCCGCCGTTCTTTCGGAAACCTTGCTTTCCAGGGTCGCATTCAATTCTTCCAGCTTTGTTTTTGCCTGTTCAGCGGCACGGGCTTCGTATTCTGCTATCTCTTTTGCATTTTCCAGATCGACAATCTGGCTTTTTAATTTAAACAGATGGTGGTTGAGTGCGTCTATATTCTTTGAGAAGGTTCCGATTCCTTCCTGTTTTACCACGGTTTTAAGATCAAGGATAAAATCGATTCGTGAATAGGGGCACCCAAATACTTCTCCTTTCCTTAGAATAAATCCGCTTTCCCGTATGAGAAAATCATCTGTTACCTGGTAACATACAATGCCTTTTTTTTGGGCAAGTTTTTCATCGAGTTCGGCCCGCCCCAAATCCTGCACGGCTATGGATTTTTCCGAATATATTTCCTTGAATGCCGGGAGTCTTTTTTTTCTAAGGAAAATGCGTCGAAAAAGGCTAAAAAAACGCGTATGGAATGAGTATCGGCACTGAATTCGCTCTTTTAATAATAAAACTTTCCGTGCATATTCCTTTCCATTAATAAAAAGACTTGCTCCTTTTTCTACAAGCTTAAGGTTGAGGTGTTTGTAATCCCTTTCAAGCATGCGTTTTAGTCCGATTTGATAGTAGACTATTTTAGATTCTGCGTAATTTCTGTTAATTCTGCGGGGCAGTGCTTCAAAAATACCGTTCATAAACAGAATCGTCCATATCGGAATATCTTCGGAATAATTATCAAAGTTTTTTAAAATAATGACGATTTTCAGCCTGCCTGCACCCATAGAATCCTGTGTAACATACTGTCCGCTCAAATCGGAATTAAAATATCTTATAAAAAAAGGTAAATATTCAAAAAATGTATTTGCGTTTATAAACTTGAGTGCAAGATGGAAAAAATTGACCATCGTTTTATCCTGTTCCGCCGCTATTCTTCCGAGTTTCTTGGCAAACCGCGGATTTGCATTATTGAAACCGAGGAAATCGATGATTCTGTACACGAGCTCGTAATAGTCCTCCATGGGGATCCATTGATAATAATCGTTCAGATATGCGAATGAATACTTCGTGTCGTTGTCAAAGAAATGGGTAATATCGTACCCCTGCGATTTTAGGATATCAAAAAAAAACCGTATATTTGCCGTTGAAACGTCTGTTCTTCTCGAGCAGTCGTTTATATAGATATATTTTTCATAATCAAGGTCCGCTTCGTCGCAATGCTTAAGATCATTAATGATGATGTAATTATCCGGGGATAATCCCTTTTTTTCGATATCCCCGGCTATTTGTTCATATGAATGGAGGAACATACAGGTTAAAAGAGTAGCGTAAAAATAAGGTTTGGTCAAGATTTTTCGCAGAAATGCGACAGTCATTTTAGCAAAACTGCGAAAGAAGTGATATGGAATGAATACCTTTTTAAGAAATTCAATTTAAATTAGCTATGTATTTATTAAAGGTCAAATCAATTGATTAATGTATATTCTTATTATTATCAATACAAGAAATTAATCCTCTCATAAAAAAATTGTAATGCACCTTTTTTAAAACAGCCATTCGTTATTCTGGCATAATATTTGCTTCTGAAAAGATATAAAAACATAGGAGAAACTTACGGTCGTTGACCGGTGTTTCATAACAAGATGCCGGCACTATTGTTTTACCGCGGGAGGCATGTGTGGCGGCCACAATGTAAAAGGAGAAAAAAATGAGAGAGATGACACAATCGAATGAACTACAGGAGCTTGGTGCAGCCGAACTGGAGGAAATTAACGGAGGAGCCGATCCAATTACGATAACAGTCGCCTATATAGTTGCATTGGCGGGAGTTGCAACCATTTCTTATACGATCGGCAAAGATTTTGGGAAGAATGTTTTAGGTCCTATTATCTGGGGAACAAAATAATATTTATCAGCGAAAGGAGAATTATATGGAAAATAATTTTAAAACATTGGATGAGAACGAATTGATGGAAATTAACGGCGGCGTCGGTCCTATTGTTTGGATAATCGTGGCCCTGGTTCTTGGCGCTTGTTGTTGCGCAGGCGCAGCCGGTGCTGCCGGTGTTGTTAACGGAGTCGGTGAAGCAAAACCCACACCTACTCCTGCACCGACACCTACTCCATAAAACCTGTTGATAGTGAGATCATTAGTAAATAATGCAGTAATAGGAAAAAGGAGTCACTATGAAAGATTTTGTCAAAATTTCTTTAGTCAAATTACAGAACGATGCATTGCAAAATATAAACGGCGGCAGCCCAACGATTCCCCTGTACGGTGTCGTACCGTATTTACGTCTTGTTGCGGCGGCCGTGACCGGTGCGGCTGTCGGATTACTTGGACAAACACTTGTTAGAAATGGCTGAAGGAATTGCATTACTTCTATAAATCGAAAAAAGCCGGGATCTGCATTGTTATGCAGGTCCCGGCTGTTAAAAATGTATTACCGATATTGAGAAGTTTTATAGAAAGATATATGTATGAAATGCACAGGATTGTATTCAGGTTCACAAGAAACCAAAAAGCTTTCAGGGACAGACACTGCATTACTTGAAAAAGGCAACATGACTCCGGAAATGGAAAAACATGCTTCAACGAAATACAACAACAATTTATTTTAAGGGAAAGGATAAAAAAGATGGTTATTTTACCCCGGCGTTATTATTGTATCAAACAACATGATATAACAGACTGTGGTGCCGCATGTCTTGCAACCGTTGCAAGACAATACGGTTTAAAGAAACCTATATCCCGGATACGGGAAGTAGCGGGGACGGACAGGATGGGAACAAATGCATTGGGGCTTGTAAAAGCGGCAAAAACCCTTGGTTTTATCGCCAAGGGAGTGAAGGGAAGCCTTGACCAAATCGACGGGAACATCCCCCTTCCTGCAATCGCTCATGTGGTTCAGGAGAACTTGTTTCATTATGTGGTGATACATCGAATTACAAAAAAAAATATTTTAGTTGCCGATCCGGGAAAAGGTCTTGTCAGGTATACCCCGGAAGATTTCGGGAAAGTATGGTCCGGTGTTCTTATTCTCCTTCTTCCGGAAGAGTCATTTGAAAAAAAAGATGAAACCACTGGAATGCTTTCAAGATTTTTTTCATTAATGATACCGCATAAAAGCCTCATTGGAGAGATATTTCTTTCGTCTGTTCTTTTCACACTGCTTGGGATACTCGGAGCCTTCTATTTTAAATTCCTAATCGACGAGGTGTTTGAGGGCGGTCTTGTTAAGTCCCTTAATATAATATCCGTCGGCATGGTGATACTTACACTTTTTAAAGTGTTGATGGATGCATTCAGGAAACATTTACTTCTTCACTTAAGCCAGAAGATCGATGTATCACTCATATTCTCATACTATCAGCATGTATTGAAACTCCCAATGAGTTTTTTTGATAGACGAAAAGTCGGTGAAATTCTTTCGAGACTTAATGATGCATCAAAAATACGGGCGGCAATATCCGGTGCAACCCTCTCGATTCTTATTGATACACTTATGGTGATTGGGGGGGGGATCATCCTATTCATTCAGAATCGGCAGTTGTTTCTTATAGCCCTGCTTTTTATTCCTTTTTCTGTTGCAGTGGTGTGGTCATTTACACGCCCTTTTCAGAGGATTCAAAGAAAGCTGATGTCGGAAGCCGCGATAACTGAAAGCTATCTGGTTGAAACCCTCAATGGTGTTTCAACAGTCAAAGCAATGAATGCAGAAAGCGAGGTTGTCCGTGAAACAGAAAGAAAATTCATTCGTACACTCAAATCAGGATTTACAATCGGCTGGATGACCAATCTTCAATTCTCACTCCAGGATTTTTTAACGCTTCTTGGGGGTATTGTCATATTATGGACAGGGGCTCACATGGTTTTAGGAGGAAGTATGAGTCTGGGACAGCTTATTACGTTTAATGCACTTCTTGCCTATTTTCATCAGCCTATAAGAAGCCTTATTAATCTTCAGCCGGTCCTCCAGGAGGCCTTTATCGCTGCCGACAGGTTAGGCGAAATACTCGACCTGCAGGACGAGTCGAAAAACGAGAAAACAATGCTGCAGCCAAAGAGTGTATGCGGGCATATTTGTTTTAAAAACATCAATTTTCGGTACGGGACAAGACAGCGGGTGCTTAACAACATCAACCTTACTATTAATCCCGGGAAACGGTACGCGATTGTAGGCGAAAGCGGTTCCGGCAAGACAACACTTATAAAGCTTTTATTAAAGTATTATATTCAGGAAGAAGGGGAAATACTGATTGATTGGAATAATCATAAAGACATCGCAACCGATTACCTAAGGGGCAGAATAGGGTACGTGCCGCAGGATGTTTTTATTTTTTCCGGTACCATTATGGAAAACATTGCTTTGGGAGAAGGAAGTGTTGATTTCGAGAGAATAGTAAAAGCGGCAAAAGCTTCAAAGGCACATGATTTTATCAATGAACTGCCATTGCGGTATAATACGATGGTCGGCGAAAGGGGGGTGACGCTTTCGGGCGGACAAAAACAAAGAATTGCAATTGCCAGGGCACTTCTTAAGGAACCGGATATTTTGATCTTTGACGAGGCAACAAGTAATTGTGACAGCATTACCGAAAAATCCATTCATGCAACCATCGACGAGATGACCCGCGATAAAACGACAATAATTATCGCCCATCGATTTTCAACCATCATGCAATGTGACAGAATTATCTGTATGGCGAATGGTATGGTTGCCGAAACAGGAACACATAGGGAACTCCTTCAAAAAAAAGGCATTTATTTTAAACTCTGGGAGGAACAATTTTCTTATACATCTGCGATTGAGGAGGGTGTGGCATGAAGGAATATTATACCGATATAAAAAATGTAGAAGACAGCCGTGAAATCATGTTTGCGAAACCTCCCAGAATAATGAGGATATTTATTTTTTCCATTCTTTTTATGCTTATTATCGGATTCTTATGGATGTGGTTCGGACGCATAGACATCGTTGTAAAGGCAAGCGGCATTGTAAGACCGGCAGAAACAATCAGTATTAT
Organism: Spirochaetales bacterium; assembly: GCA_016930085.1. Taxonomy (NCBI): domain Bacteria; kingdom Pseudomonadati; phylum Spirochaetota; class Spirochaetia; order Spirochaetales; species Spirochaetales bacterium. The sequence continues at coordinate 22,733 of JAFGHO010000013.1, read as the reverse complement.
CACAAATCTGGTGGATGGTGAGTTAAAAGAAAAATATTACAAGAATGGAGATATTGTCAAGAAAGGAGTGATGCTTTATTCTATTGACGATCGGAAATTTTGCAGGGAAAAGGAAAGCATTGAATCCCGGAAAGCAACATGTATCCGAAAACAAAAACAGCTTCGGATGCTTTATAAAAGTATTGCGGATGATTTACAATGGTTTCCGGAGGATGATCATGAGTTCTATGACAGATTTGTCCTCTATCAGCTTCAAACGAAACAACTGACACTCGATTATAATAAGGCAAAAAGTATATTCGAAAGAGAGAGTATCCTCCCCAAAGGGATGGTTGCGGATATTCAGATAGAGACACTTTTATCGAATTATGATTATGCAAAACTAGCTTTAAGCAAATTCAAGCGCGAAACCCTTGTTCAGCTGCAAAATGAAATTAATGCGATAGAAGAAAAATTACTGAGTATCGATAATTCAATGAACATTGTCGAGGAAAATTTAAGGAGATGTAATATTTATGCGTCAATGAGCGGCATATTACAGGAATCAAATACATATCACATCAATGATTATTTGCCTTCCGGAATTGAGTTATCCCGCATTATCCCGAATGAAGATGCAAAACTCATGACCGAGCTTTTTATTTCGAATAAGGATATTGCTTTGATAATGAAAGGGACAACGGTAAATTACAGATTCGCAGCTCTTCCATATGATGAATACGGCAGTATTTCCGGAAATATAGTTGAAATCCCGGCAGATATTTCAATAAGGAATACAGTCAATGATTTTGCCTATATCGTTAAAGCCTCAATAGATGAAAATGCAGAAAGGAATGTGAAAAAATCCAAGGATTTCAGGATAGGAATGTTATGCGAAGCAAGGATTATCGTGTCCGAAAAGAGAATATTGACCTTCGTTCTTGAGAAACTCAATTTTTTATAGGTACGAACAAACGGGTCTATATTTTTTTTCAACTTTCATAAAATCGGTTTCGATGTACTCACATCGATTTTTTCAAAATATTCAAAGGCTTCGATGATATCAGGATAAACACCGTCGAATCCCGCATCGATGATTCGTTGTCAATATGATGTTTCATTATTGCCGTCATAACGGCCTTTCGCCCACGCACTGATATCCTGTACAAATGAACGCAAATATTGTTTATATATCGTATTTGTCGTTCCATCGTCTTTTCGAGTCGCTTAAAGAGGAATGGATACCGGTTTCACCCGACAGGCGGCTTTTACCCTGAGGTAATTTCGAGTAACGTCACCCCGAAGGGCTGAACCGTGACGGTCCATTCGAGTGTGTTTGCGGGCGCGGTGAGGCGATGCACAGAAACATCCAATTCCATGCGGCGGCGCAAAACATCCAGGTCAGCGGGAAGGATGTGCTGAGGCGCCCCCATGGCGACCCACTCGTCATACACGCTGCCGTGCTCCCGATCAAAGCGCGTCATCTGTAAACGGACAGATGTGCCGACGCCATCGAGATTCAGTATAAACTCACGGGGGGCCTGCACATCAAACAGGTCGTAGATTTCGCATGGTTTTGCGGTGGCCAGCAGGCGGCTGTCGTTGGCGTCATCGCGATAGTGACAATAGTTCCACATCAGGACAACCAACGTGCCATCGAGGCGTCGGGTGATTGCATACGAATCGCCTTCGGCCATTAATTCGTCGCCCAGGCGCGCCATGAACCAGTACCCATGATACGATGGTTTTTTCAATCCCTGGATATTGACAAGCCCGAAACCGCCGTGGAAGGGGGTGTCTCCCTGACGGCATTCTTCAAATATATCGCTGACGACCCAAAATGACAGTGAATCCATCAGACCGCGCACCCGCCAGTTGTTGTCCACAATGAAAGCGGCCTCGAAAGCGGTGTCATGCACAGGATCACGCGGGCTGGGGCTTGAATTCCATTCGGTATAGTGGCGCTCAACATCGGGATAGGCTGAAGACTGCAAGAGTTTCTCACAGCCACGCGCATCCGCAAGAAGGCGGTCGGGACCGTCCCAGGTCATGTAACCCTTACCTTCCAGGTCAACCGGGTAGAATGTGGGGTACGGATGAGTAGAGAAGAAATCAAGCGGCAGTTGACGTTCAGCGCACGCCTCAAGAAAGATCTCACCCCATGGCGGTTCGCCTGCATGGTCGCCAAAGCCGTGGCTGGACGGCCCTCCGACACGGAGTCGGGGGTCAACGAGTTTGATAGTGCGAACAGTGCGTGCATAGAGTTCCATATAGGCATCGAAATCGGCGTCTTTCCAGAAAATGTCCAGACTCGGTTCGTTCCACACTTCAAAGTACCAGCGACGCACTTCCGTCAACCCGTATCGTTCAATGACGTGGCGGATGTACTGTTCAATGAACCATTCCCAACGCGCCCAGTCTTTCGGCGGGGTGATGTTACCCTTCCACCAGAAGACGGTTTGATTTCCACTGGCGAGATCGTAAGGCATGAAGCCCAATTCCACAAACGGCCGGATGCCGATGGAAAGCCAGTGATCGTACACCAGATCGACATATTGCCAGTTAACAATCGGTTGGCCGTTTTCTTCACGGTAGACCATCATGTCTTCATGGAACAGCCCGTGCATGCGGATGTATTGAAAGGGCATCTCGAGCTGTACCATTTCCAGGTGCTTTTGGAAGTCGGCGCGAAGGGCTTCACATACCCGTCCACCACCGATGCACACCCGCCAATGCGGGGTGATGGATTGGCAGGTTTGTTTAAGGTCAATATGGATTTTCATAGCAGATGTCTCCTGTTACAACGAATTCCTGAAAAAACGAAAATGACATACTATCAATTTATTCACATTATTTAAAGGCTTTTATTATATATATCAAGATAGACACCGTCGAATCCCGTATCGGCTTTATTTTTAACTATGAGGTTTCATTATTGAACATTATTTCCTGCCGGTAATAGCGGCAATCCGGAATCACGAAACGCACCGGGAATGTGATTTCATGGTACATGAACAGGAGATGACGGATGTGCCGTAAAATCGTTAAAAATGGTATATCCCGATCCTTTTCCGGTTTTTCTTGGATTAGGATTTTAAGAGTGGAAAAAGGCATAATAATATATATAATTTTTAATATGGAAAGAATTGGAAATTATACTGTTATCGATAAACTTGAACAAACAAGGTTTTCCGCTACATACAGGGCTCGCAAGGACGGTACACCGGATAGTGTTATTCTTAAGGAATATAAAATACGATTATCCTCTGCCTCTCATATTGCCAGGTTCAAACGGGAATACGAGACTATCAGAAATATTTATATGGATGGTGTTGTCAAAATTCTGGATATAATAGAAAGGAAAGACATGTTTGTCCTCGTACTTGAGGATTTTGACGGTGTATCCATTAAAAGTATTCTGGAGGAGAAAAAGAATTTTGATATAAAAACATTTCTGAATTATGCTGTTGCATCAGCAAGAATATTGGGAGATTTACATCAAAATAAAATAATTCATCTGGCTATCACACCGTATAATATTTTAGTAAAAGAAAAAATCGGAACGATAAAAATAACAAACTTCGGTGTTTAGGCGCTAATAACACATGAGAATGACGAGCTATATGACCCGGAAGTAATGCGTTCGACTCTTTTCTATATATCTCCTGAACAGACAGGTCGTATGAACCGAATTATCGACTACCGAACAGATCTGTATTCCCTTGGCGTCACATTCTATGAAATGATTACAGGTATTGCGCCATTTAAATCAGAACATCCGCTTGAAATCATCCATTCCCACATTGCAAGAAAACCGGTATCTCCCGCCTCACACAATCCGGAAATTCCATCTATGATTTCTCATATTGTCATGAAGCTGCTGTCCAAGAATGTCGAAGACCGATATCAGAATTCCTTTGGGCTTATGGCAGACTTGAATGAATGCTTGAAACAACTATATTCGGAAGGAAGCATCACACCATTCGCCTTGGCACAAATGGATATATCAGACAAGTTTATTATACCCCGAAAACTATACGGGCGGGAGGATGAATTTAACACGCTGATGTCTGCGTTCAATCGCGTAAACGGAGTAACGGAAATGGGGAATCTGGACGAAGGCTGTGTGGAAGTCATGCTTGTGTTCGGAACACCGGGGATCGGAAAATCCGCTCTTATTAATGAAATAAATAAGCCGGTTACCGAAAAACACGGATATTTCATCTCCGGGAAATATGAACAGTTCAGAAAAGATAAACCATATAGCGCAATCATCCAGGCATATCAAAAATTAATTAGACAGCTGCTTATGGAAAGCAATGAAATGATACTCAGGAGAAAAAAGGAAATCCTGGAAGCCCTGGGACCTAATGGCCGGATAATAACAGATATTATACCGGAACTCGAGATGATCATTGGAAAACAACAAAAAGTACCTGAGCTTTCGGCAAAGGAAGAGGAAAACAGATTTAATCTGGTATTCGAAGCATTCGCCGCAGTATTTGCAAAAAAAGAGCATCCAATTGTTCTGTTTCTGGATGATCTGCAATGGATTGATCATTCGAGTCTTGAACTTATCAAGTATCTGCTTTCAGGACAAAAAATCAATTATCTATTTTTTATAGGATCCTCACGAGATAATATCGATATGGAGATTCGTCCGATACTCGAAATTTTCAGTGAAATCGAAAAAAAAGGAATATCGATAAACCGACTCACCATAAAAGAATTACATCAACGCCATATAAAAAAATTCATTATCGACTTTCTTAATTGTCCGGAAGAAAAAGTCACTCCTTTAGTCGAATTGATATACAGGAAAACCGCGGGCAATCCGTTTTTTGTCAATGAATTTCTACACACATTATATAATGAACACCTTATCAAATTTGATGCCCGATCGGGATGGAAGTGGGACATAGGTGAAATAAAAAAGATGCAGATAACCGATAATGTTGTTGAGCTTCTGGCATTAAAGATCAATAAACTTCCTGAAGATGTAAAAGATATATTAAAACTGTGCGCCTGTGTGGGTAACCGGTTTAGCCTGGAAAATCTTTCTTATTTGCAGAATAAGAACATCGATGAAGTATTGAAGACACTCACCAAAGCGATCGATGAAGGATATATCGGGTTAGGTGACGATTTATATATATTTCATCATGACAGAATACAGGAAGCGGCTTATTCCTTAATCCCTGATGATGAAAAACCCAAATTCCATTACAGGATCGGTAAATTAATGCTGGAAAGAGAAGGAGAAAAGCAGAATATATTATTCTATATTACAGATCATTTGAATTTGGGAAGATCACTTGTGACAAACTCAAAAGAGCGGAAAAAACTGGCATTACTAAACTGCAAGTGTGGAATAAAGGCCAGAACTTCTGCAGCTTATACTCCCTCGCTGAAATATCTGGAAACCGCTATGAGTTTACTTGCAGAAAATCCCTGGAAAACCCAATATGAACTTTGCCTTAAAATTTATTCGGAAGCAACGATAGTTGCATATCTGATAGGAAATTATGAAAGCATGAACAAATATGCTTTGATGGTAATCAAAAATTCCGGAACGATTTATGATGCCTTATCCGTATATGAAATAAAAATGGATGCTTCAAATTCATCATCAAATTATCAGGAAGCTGTTACGATCGGTCTCGAAGTAATGAAAAAAATTAATTACCCGATACCGGTACAAATCTCGAATCTGCAATTGTTATTGGCTATGATAAAAATAAAGTCCGCTTTTACAATAAAGAAAATCAACGCTTTAAATGATCTCCCTGACATAAACGATCCCAAAATATTAACTGTTTTAAGGATGCTTTCTATATTGGGAAGAAGTGTTTATTTTATTTCTCAAAAGCTATTTGCTTATATCGTAATAAAGGAAGTCGAGCTTTCTCTCAAATTTGGGCATTGCCCGGTTCAATCGTACAACTATATGGGATTCGCTATAATACTGAGAAACATCCTGGGTGATCTTGAAGCGGGATATCAATTGGGACGTTTTGCTCTTAAACTGGGGGAAAGATATAATGCACGTCGTTATGAATCAGCAAGGCTTTTTGCTTTTTACAGTTTTTTGGCTCATTGGAAAGAACACCTGAAGGTTGTGAGACAGGGATTTAAAAATGCGTATATTACAGGATTGGAAACGGGAAATCTGGAATGGACAAGCTACAGTCTTTGCCTGCATGATTGTATAGGGCTGCTTCTAGGGTATAATTTGAATGAATTGGAACAACAGGTATCTCAAAGCTATACATTGATTAAGCAATTCAATCACATCCCATCTTTGGGGATTCAGATCATTATATGGCAGACAATTCTGAACCTTCTTGGGAAAAGTGAATCTCCTATAAATCTTACGGGTACAGCATTAAATGAAAAGAAAATGATACCTGAATGGGAAGCCGCAGGAGCAGATAATTTTCTGGGAAATTTTTATGTGTACAGAATTATTCTTCGTTATCTATTTGAGGATTACCAGGGTGCATTAGAGGATTGTGAAAAAATGGTGCCGTATCTCCCTTCTGCAGAAGGTATCATAATGGTACGTGATTTTGCCTTCTTTTCCGCCCTGGTAAAAATAAGACTATATCCCATGGCTTTGAAAAAGAGAAAAAAAGAATATAAAAAATATATCGCCCAATCAATAAAGAAATTTAAAACATGGACTCAACAAGCTTCCATGAATAATGAACACCGTCTCTCACTTCTGCTTGCAGAAGAAGCCAGGATTTCTGGCCGCAATAAACAGGCAGAAGTTTTTTATAACACGGCTATTGAATTGAGCAAGAAAAATGAATATGCAATTGAGGAAGCTTTGGCTAATGAACTGGCCGGCAGGCATGCACTGGACCGGGGGAAAGAAAAATTGGGACAAATTTATTTATCAGATGCGTACAATTGTTATACTGCCTGGGGTGCTGCGGCAAAATTGAATCAATTGAAGATGAAATACCCTGAACTGCTGAAAACAATTGATTTTAGTTCACCATTCAAAACTTCTCCCTTATTAAAAAACTCGGGAACACTTCTTGATTTTTCCACAGCCGTCAAAGCGGCCCAAACCATATCCGGAGAGATCGTGCTGGATAAACTATTATCCCGTATGATGAAGATTGTTATGGAAAACGCAGGAGCCCAAAGAGGTTTTTTTATTCTTGAAGATAATGGAAAACTAGTGGTTGAAGCCGAAAGTACAATCACTGACAACGATATCAGGGTACTAAAATCAATCCCTGTAGAAGAGCATCATGGTATATCCGGATCCATTATTAATTATATTGCCAGGACAAAAGGAATGTTAATTTTACATGACGCTTCATTTGAAGGTGAATTTATAAATGATCCTTATATTAAAGAAAACAAACCGAAATCTATACTATGCACGGCATTCCTTAGCCAGGGAAAACTCTCCGGGATTATTTACCTGGAAAATAACCTTTCTACAGGTGCTTTTACTGCAGAACGATTGGAATTATTACAGGTCCTGTTATCACAAATCGCCATTTCCATTGATAATGCACGACTCTATGCAAATCTCGAGGAGAAAGTGAAAGAGAGGACCAGGGAATTAAAAGAGTCCTATACAAAATTGAAATCTGCAAAGGACGCTTTATGGGGGGAAATGGAACTGGCCAAGAAAATACAAACATGTCTGTTGCCGGATATTCCCCATATTGATGGATATGACATTTCCACATTTATTGCACCAGCCAAATCTGTTGGAGGAGATTATTATGATGTCATTAATACAGGCGATCGGAATTGGATTATAATAGGTGATGTGTCGGGACATGGAGTCCCGGCAGGACTTGTTATGATGATGGTACAAACTTCCATACACAATACACTGGAAAATCATCCTGAAATTCTTCCTTCGGAACTTATTATTAGTGTAAATAAAACAATCACTGCAAATATAAAACGACTCGGTGATTTGAAATATGTGACTATATGCGCGTTTTCTGTGAAGCCGGACGGAGAATTCATCTATGCCGGGAAACATCTTGATTTTGCTGTCTACCGTGCCGGTACGGGTAAAATTGAAATGTTTGGTACTTCCGGTATGTGGATAGGATTTCTGGATGATATAAAAGAGTACCTGAAAAATGAAACCTTCCGGTTGGAGAACGGTGATACACTGTTATTATACACTGACGGTATTATCGAAGCTTTTAAAAAAGGTGTAGAGAAGAAAGTTATGTTTTCCAAGGATAATCTTATGAATTTATTCGGCAGTTTGGGAAAGCTTACGACAGAAGACATAATAAATGGTATCATCAGTGAAGTCAATCAGGACTACCGGATAAACGATGATATCACACTTATGGTTATCAAGAAAATTTATAAATAATGATCTCATACCCTCTTTCAAAAATCCAATAATAGTAAATATATTGCTGCAAAAGGCTTCAAATTTTTTTTATATTAAATAATACAGGAATTTAATATGCGTTACATTATTCCGGGTTCGTTTTTACAGTAATTATTTCTTATTTTAGTAAAAATCTTTTGTTACTTCGGCAGCGTACTCCACGTTTCTTCCGGTGTCACATGGTCTTTCGTCATCCAGTTAAGCCCGGGAAAACAGCATACCCGCCGCTTTCCGGATGCGAGCATGTCGCAGGCTTTTTCGATCCGGTTGCTGCGGGTTTCCGATTGCCTGGCCGTGGTTATCCAAAGCACCCAGTCCCTGCGCGCCATCGGTGTGATATCCGACCATGCTTCCCGCGCCGGCGGGGAGGCTTCCAGGGCTTTTTCCAGGTCTTCCGGTACTCTGATCTTGGGCTCGTCTCCGACCCGTGTCATCTCAACAGACGCCGTGTCATGATCGACTAAGTCTGCGGCATCGCATAATGCTTTACTTACTTTGAGCCGGTGGCCGCCTTTGCCGTCAGGTTCCAAAGCGGTCCGAAAGGGGAAGCTGTTGAGAATTCCCTCGACCATTGTCGGGCCTTGTGAGGAGAAATGCTTACTTTCGTTTTTGGGCAGTGATAGAAACGACCACGAACCGTTTTTTCCGGTCGCATCGGGTGTATACAATACCGCTTTGAACCGGATGGTCGGTATATTCCTCCGTTTCCCGGTTGTTTCGTTTTTTATCATAGGTGACCTCCCTACGCTTGTATCAACACATCCAATAAGGATCTTATACGATTACAGTCCGGTGATCGGTACCTGACGGTACAATGCTTTTTGATGGTACGGACACCATTTCCTCCTATTCGATTTCTTCCCAGTTTATTTCATAGCCGATTTTTAAAGCGACATTCTCGATATCGGAATCCGTATGATAAAGCATCGCGGCCGGGGTCACAATCGTCCCATTCTCCGATTTTGTTAACAGCCGTGCGGTATGGTGCTTTGCCCTGATTTCTTCTGTATTGTTTCCTTTCTCATCCCCTACAGTGAGAACGCCGTTACACACACAGACATAGGTGGAGTCTGCATCCGCTTTTACAAAAAACGACGTTCCCCTCACGCCTAAAACTGCGGTGGATGTATTAATGGTAAAAACCTCGGTTTCCGCCAGGGCGGCCAGTTTTTTGAGGACATTGGTAAGTGTGCCCTCTTTAAGGTTGACGGATTTATGCAAACCGGAGAAATCCATTTCAAACAATGTGTTGCTTTCGACCTTGATAATGTTTTTATCGTCGAAAATGATTTCACAGATTCCCTCATCGCCTGTTGCGATAGTGGATTTATCCGGAACATTATCGCCGATTACCGCCTTCCTGCTGTTTAATACAACATCGCCTGAAACATAATCAATCGACGCTTCGGAGACGGAACCGCGGTTATCCGAAATTTTTTTCGCGCATGAAACTACCGGTGAAAATATCAGCACTAAAAAAAAGAGAACAACAATTACTTTATAAATTCCCATTCCTATACCTCCATACTAATAAAAAAATCCGATCTTGCAGGCGAAATTCCTGCGCACGGCTTTATAAAAGCTAAATGTTTAATCTCATTTAACGTAGAGAGGATTTCCCCTTTCTACTGACCGGAATCGTAATTTAAGGCTTCTTTCCGGATGATTTATAAGGCCGGACGCGGTTCGTTCTTGACCGCAGGAGAAAATTGATGTAGGGTAATTTTCATGGGCAGAATTTCACCGTCATTGATCATCAGCGCCGTGATCCTTCTTGCCGGCGGGTTATTTACCGGGCATTTTGTCGTTAAATGGTTCCTTAATCGATCTGAAGGAAGCATGGCATACTCTCAAAGACACCATTATCGATTACTGTCAGACAAAGAAAGCGGGAGACATAGAAGCGATTTATAGTATTTTTTTTTACTTATTTTCAACTATTCAATTTGACAGATAAATATCGAATTAATATAATAAATATATGTGTTCATCAAAACTTTTTTTCATTTATATCATTTTATCTGTGTTTCTGATTTCATGTATGGCGGTAGGTCCTGCCTTTCAAAAAGAACAACGTGTCGATAAATACGGTATTGTCTATATATATCGGCCTGTCAATCTTTTTGGTTCCGCACTTGAGTTTCCTATATATGCAAAAAAAACAAAATTATTGAGCATTAATACGGGGGGGTATACCTCGATTTATGTAACACCTCAGCGATTATTGTTATTTTTTTCTCAAAAATGGGGTGAATTGTCGAGTTCAGAACATGACGCTTTTATTTTGGAGGTACATGAAGGACAGGAATATTATATAAAAGTCGAAGCCAGACTGGCCAATCAACCTCCCGGTATCAAATTAATGGATAAAACAATTGGAGAGAAGGAAATAATCAAAACCAAATACCAGGAACCTGCATTAAAATATATTGAAGGTTGAGAGGTAGATAATGATTGATAGAAATATATCGTTATTTTTTTGTCTGATAATACTGTCGACAATGTGCTGTTCTTCATGTATGACATCTCAGGGTTCCGTGCTTACAGAAAAAAAATCTTTTTTCTTTGGAATATTTTACAGTTCATTCAAGTTACGGTTAAAAAATATCGAAACAAATAAAAAAATAAATTATACTATTTCATCTTCCAATAATATCCAGGTCTTTACGATAGAACCCGGAGAATATATTGTCATAGGAATTTCGGACACTGTTTATACCCTTCATTCGAGCGGCAGAATATCAGCAACCAAAGAATTCGGAGATATTCCCGAAGAACTCATGCAGCTTATACATATTGGTGTCGGCGAAATTGTTTATCTCGGCGTGTTTTCTACGAGAAGTTCAAGCGCTTTTACAATAAAGCAGGATATCTTTTACGCTCACGACTTCGAAAAGGCAAAAAACATGCTTTTACAATCATATACAATACCGGAAGGAATGATAATAAAGGATTTTATAGAATAATAATTGAGAAACGCTCATCAAGTATCAAGAAAATAACGAAAAATATTACCAAATTACTTTGATTCCGGATTATGTTACGATAGAATGGTAAATCAAGAATTAGAAAATAAATTTAAAAACCTGTCAATTCAGTGGTAATAGCCTGTATCATTCATTATTTTTTTCGATACGAAACACGCGTCCCGTATTGGATACAACGTGGATGAAGTTTCCGGTCACGATCGGGGCTGTATACAACCGTTCCCCCGTGTCGACCGTGATCCGGCCGCTTACCTTTCTGCTCTCCGAATTGACCAGGACAATTGTCCCGTTTTCACAGGCGGCCATGATCGAGTCATCCGAACGATATAATTCGAGGAAGCGCATGTGACGGGAAGAGAGTGCGCCTCCGTGAATCCGTGTGACGGAAGCCTTTTGTCCAGATACGGTGTCGGCATAAAAAAGGGTTCCGTTCGTGTCGATACCCCAGATGGTTGTTCCCGTCACGATAAAATCGGTAGCAATCTTCTGCGGAAGATCGATTCCGCCTGCCGGTTTGAGTGCCGTATCGTATATGGCGATCGAGTACCTGTCCGCCTTTTCCGAATAGAGGTAGAGTTTATTGTTTTGATGCACGATATTCACGTAGGTATTGCCTTGAAGCGGCGTTTTTGCGAGTATGGCGCCCCCGAAATCGATTATCCCCAGATAACTCGCATAGTATGCCCCGATGACGATACGGCCGTCTGCGGGAACAGGGGAGAGGGGAAAGGCTTCCTTATGGAGAAGCAGGAGGCGGGGATCGTCCGAAACCGGATCGATCGTATAATACCCGTGGTTCTGGACCGGTATGATAATCAGATTGCCGGCCGTATGGGGTATATAATGGAGATCGATGCTGCCGTCCCGGGGGAAAGGGATCTCGCGATCGGCTTTCATGGTGTGCGTATCCAGGAGGAGGAGTGTGTTTGCCGTAAAAAGGCAGAGTGTGCTCCCCATGATAAGCGGTTTGGAACGGAACGAACTGGATGGATCGATACCGGGTACTTTCAGGATCGTGCCGTTCTCAATAATAAAAAGTTCATGCTGATTGACGAAATACAGCCTGCCTTCGTCTGATGTTGAGGCGAAATAGTTTACCGTATCATCCCTCATGCCGTTAAAACCGATCTCACCAAGCGCGGTAACGATATAGGGAGGCTTCTCCAGTTCCCGGACGGGTGTCGCTTCCGGCTGTCGCCGTACCGACGGTTCAAGGGCCGCGTTTTCAAACTGCTGCCGCCTGTGATAGGCGATTTCCGCGATGAGTCCGGTATACGGAGACGGCATCCTTAAAAGTTCATCGAGGGCCTTTTCATCATCCGCCCAGGCCTCGATCCCCGATGTCTTCCACTTCCCGTCTGTAAAGATCTGTAATTTTACCGGGGCCTGAAGAGAGGAGGGGATACCGCGTACGGTTTCCGGAAGCCTTTCGATAGAGAGGAGGCCGTCGTACAGGATCACGGTGACCGTCGCGTCGAGCCCGATCGAAAAATAGACCCTCGTCCCTTTCAGGACAAAAATATATTCATTCCGTATAGTGACGGCATAATAGGTATTCGGATCGTTTGGGGAATATTTGTTAATATAGAGGGAACCCTTATCGAGAGAAAACCCGGTCTGCCTTTTTCTTTCCGCACCAGACGATATCGTGAGGAGTGACTCCGAAAAGAGGTAGACGACCGCCTCGTCCTTTCTTTCGATAATGACCTGTTCCCCTCTCCCGGTCCTGATCATTTCACGATGACCGAGTTCGTATCCTTTTGTCAGCGGGTTGTCCGTGTCCCCGAGAAAACCGCCCCTGTGGGAATAGACAATAAAGGGAATGGCGTCCCGGTACGAGGGCTGCAGTAAAACGGAAATGACAACAATAAGCGGGATGACGATAAGGACGGCGGCGGCCGCAACGGCGACCCCAGGCCGTGTAAGACGAAAGGGAGAAACGGGCCGTTTTAAGGGTTTGATGTTCGTTTTTTCCTGGATCACTGCCAGAATACGGTGTCTGGCTTCTTTGGACGGCCTTTCCGGGGAAGCGGCTTTCGTTATGAGGTTTTTTAATGTGTTATCGTCAAACAGATCTCTCATGTTACTCCTCGTGGTCTATACGGCCGGTCGCGTTCGAGTCGTTCGAGGAGTTTTTTCAATTCGTTCCTCGTCCGGTAGAGCATCGACTCGATCGACCGTTCTGTTTTACCGTAAAAAGCGCTTAATTCCTTCATACTCATCCCGTCCACATATTTTTTCTGTAATAGTTCGCGCTGAAGGTCGGACAACCCGGCAAATGCCGTTCTGACTTTTGCCGCGTCTTCCCGTTCAAGGAGGAGGATTTCAGGATCCTTACCGTGTCCCTTGCCGTTGGCAATGACCTCCACCGGTTGCCCGCTTTTTCTTTTTCCTTCCCTCGCGAGGCGCCTGAAAAAATCCGCGATCTTCGACCGTGCGATCCTGAGCAGCCACGCCTTGAGGTTGTGGCCGCGGGTGAGTGAACCGGCATGATCGATCGCGTCGCAGAAAATATCTGAAAGGATTTCTTCCGCCCATGTTCTGTTGTTGCCGGTCCGGTAAAGCAGATAGTTGTACAGCATCGCTTCCGTCTCCCCGTAGAGTATGGTAAATGCCTCTGTTTCGCGGTTTCGCAACCGGTCGATAAATGCGCCGTCAAACTCCATTCCTCGTATAATAAACCGAATTGCCGTACAAAATCACGCACATTTTTTGAAAAAAAAGTGAGGGATTTCGCCTCTTTATGCGGTATTGAGGGCAGAAGCAAAAAAGAAACGAGGGGGCGGAAGAAAAGTGTTACTTTTTTTCCGTTTTCGTGGTATAATGAAAAAGCACGATACGGCAGGATGCCGGGGAAAGTGCGCGCGAATCCATCAGGGATCCTGCATAAAACGATACCAGGATTTTAAAAAAGGATATAGTATGAAAGGTTTCAAGACAAACATTATATTTTTATGTATCGCCGCGGGAATATTTTTATTGACGGGATGCGACGCGATCATCGAACCGGCGGATCTCCAGAATGTCAATGACACGATCAGGTCGATGGAATATCTCGACCAGGAACCGGAACTCGCTTCCCCCCTCGTCCTCGAGGACAATATCTCAGCCGATGATCCTGATCATCCGGACAGGCCGGATGACCTTCCGGGATTCTACAATTCGGTCAGAAAGGAAAAAGCGGCAACGGGATTCGACGAAAACCTCCTCCTGAATCCGACGAACGATATCATATGGATCGGTTCGGTTTTCGACGGCAACAGCATCACGAGCGGTGAGTACAGGCCGGTTTCCGCGAAACGGGGGCCCATGACCTTCTCCATTTCGATTCCCATGGCACAGCAATGGGTGACCGTTCCCGAAGCGACACTCAATTATGTACGGCAGGGTATCACCGATATCGTCACCTCCGAAGTCCTTGCCGGGAATCCTGCGGACACGCAGCTGACACAGGAAAACGTCTATTCTTCGGATCAGGTGAAGATCGCGGCGGGCGTTCACTTCCGCGGGTGGGGGGCGTCACTCAAATCGTCGTTTTCATTCGGCACCAAGAATGTCAGGTCGCGGGTGCTGGTCAAGTTTCTCCAGATTTACTACACACTCGACATGAACCTGCCGGACGAACCGGACGATCTCTTCGCGTCCGGCGTGACATGGCGGGACATCCAGTCACAGATCAGGGGAAACGTCTCGCCCGTGTACGTCTCCTCGGTTAAATACGGCCGCATGGGCCTTCTTGCCGTGGAATCGGATTACAGCGAGGAAGAAGTCAAGGTCGCTTTTAAGATGGCCTACGATGCCATCGTCGCGGGCGGGGGTGCAAGCCTCGATATCGAATACAAAAACATCATCTCGGAAAGCACGATCAATGTGCGGATTTACGGCGGCAGCGGTGAAAGCGCGTGCCAGATTTTCGGCTACGAATCATTTGTCGACTGGATCAAAAAAGGCGGCGAGTTCTCGAAGGCTTCGCCCGGCGCCCCCCTTTCCTACACCCTCCGTTACGTCAGGGACAATTCGGTCGCGCGGGTCATCCTCGCTTCCGAATACTATGTGAGGAACGCCGTCCAGATCCAGAACAAATTCAGGATCAAGGTGACGGGTATCGAGAATATGTCTGACGGCTCCGGGGCGGGACAAACGGATGCGAATCTATTTCATTTGAACTCCTATGCGGGCTACGGCGAGGAGGATGTGACGGACAACAGAATCTGGAATAACCCGAAGATGGCGCTTCCGCCGAGAAAACCCGTTCCGATCAATGCTTCTCATGAGTACGAATTCGACAGGGAACGCCTGGAAGATGCCTATATAAAACTTGAATTTTTACTAACGCTTTTGAATTACAGTGCCGTATGGGGATCCCGTACATTGTCCATCGGACAGGTAATCGATGATATAGCGAAAAACGGCTTTTCGGGCGATAATCCCGATAAATGTTATTATCTCTACATGGATGCAGACTTGGACGGTATGCCGGGTTTTATTCTGTCAATATTTGCAAACTTTAATTTGCGTATCAGTTATCTTATTGAACCTATCGAATAAATATAATATATGGAAAATGTTTATTCGGGGTATTGTCCGGGATCACTCCCGGACAATACCCTTTTTTACTTTAAAGCGATTATAATCTGCCATATTTCCCTTTTCTTTATAAATACCCATAACGTTCCTTGACATCTTCCCTTATATGGCGTTATGTATCAGTATGAACACCAAAACTTTATTAAAGAAAAACACAATACACACCGTCGCTGTTTTACTGGCGGTACTCCTGTCTCTTCTCCCGGCCTGTGTCACGAGAAGCGGGGAAAAGCCGGTTGCTTCGAAGCAACCGGTCGAGGAGACCACGAAGGCGGTCGATATCGGCGATGTGCCGCTTCATGAAAAGTACGCCCCGTATTTCGCCATAGGGACGGCGATAAGTCCCTATCAGCTTGAAACCCATGAAAAAATCCTCGCGTTTCATTTCAGCCACCTCACCCCGGAAAACAACATGAAGTTCGCGAATATCCACCGCCGCGAAGATATCTACGGTTTTTCCGGTATGGACATGGTGACGGATTTCGCTCGTGAACACGGCATGAGGATGACGGGACACGCCCTGGTCTGGCATTCGCAAAACCCGAAATGGCTTTTCGAAGGACTCGTTCCGGGAAATCCGGATGATATCGAACGCCTGAGCCGGCGGCTCGAAAGCCATATCGGGACACTGGCCGCACGGTACGGCGATGTGATCGACAACTGGGACGTGGTAAACGAAGCGGTTTCCGAGACGGAAGGCCTCATGTACCGGACCGGAGAAGAATCGGGGTGGTACAATATATTCGGGAGCGAGGAGTTCATTTATCTGGCGTTCATATACACGGAAGCGGCCCTCGATGCGAACGATTCGGAAGCGCTGCTTTTTTATAACGATTATAACGTTGCCAGACCGGAGAAACTCGAAAAAATCATGAAGATGGCGGCGTGGCTTCATGAAAAAGGCGCGAGGATCGACGGGATCGGCTTTCAGGGACACTGGAACATGACCGAACCCTCTATCGATGAACTAAAGGCGGCCTTCGATACCATTATCGAGGGCGGCCTCAAAATTAAAATCAGCGAACTCGATATATCGGTCTACAAAGACGACTGGACGACAAGTACATGGGAAGACGAGAAACCCTTTACCGCTGAGCTCGAACGGGAACAGGCCGGCCGCTACGGGGAACTGTTTACCCTGTTCAGGGAATACTCGGATCACATCACGGAAGTCACCTTTTGGGGAATGTCCGACGACAGGACATGGCTCGACCGCTTTCCGGTCGTACGGAACAATTATCCGTTATTGTTCGACGACGACCTCAACGCGAAGCAGGCCTATCACGCGATTATCGATTTTTAATGTGCCATGTGTCTTTGAAAGGATTGCTGAGAACCCCGCGTTATTTGAGGCTGACCGAGAAACTCCTTCGAAAGCTGTGACGTGCGGTGAAGCCGTCCGAATCCGCGCACGCGATGATGAAGTCGAGGTATTCATCCCCCTCCTCGATAAAACCGGCAAGGGGAAGCGACCCTTCGCAGCGCGTGATCCCGTCCGATTCCGCAAGGACCGGGGAAACGAGCAAGCCGGCATCGGCTGCTTTATGGCTGTGTCCGATCCCGCTTTGCTCGCTGACATGCGGGGTTCCGTCTTCGACATATCCGATCAGTATATGTGAATCGTGCATGCCCTTCGATCCGAATCCGATCGCGATCCAGCCGGCTGTAAAGCCTTCGAGCCCAAAATAGATCGTTCCGTCGTTGATGGAAAGGGCGACCTTCATTTTCGAGGCATCGAAATCTATCGCGTATTCGTTTTCTCCGATAACCCCGTCGGCCGTCGGGATGGAACCGGTCCGGGCTGTTTCTCCTTTTCCGATCACCTCGCCGCCTCCCATGGCGAAAATATGTGCGGCAATAAGGATAA
Source organism: Spirochaetales bacterium (assembly GCA_016930085.1). Classification (NCBI taxonomy): domain Bacteria; kingdom Pseudomonadati; phylum Spirochaetota; class Spirochaetia; order Spirochaetales; species Spirochaetales bacterium. The sequence goes on along the minus strand of JAFGHO010000013.1, from coordinate 4,924 downwards.
AGAGTATCGTCATAAAGGTCGATGTTTTTTTGATCATCGTTTTCCTCCTTTGATAGCGTTTCGTAAATGCGGTTTTTCCCTCTTGTTCCTGTCGGTAAAAGGTACAATGATTCCGTGCGTTTGATCAAGCTCTTCCCACACGCTTTTCCGTGAAGCCAGCGAACGGCATCCCACTGGTGACGGCAATCCCCTCGAGGAGTTCAGGGATTATGTCTTTTTTTCTCTCTATGAAAGACTGACGGTGCTTCCCCCCGTATGAGAATAAGATCGAAGAAACATTTCCGTTAACAGAAACGTTCGATCAGCCCCACGTAATATTGCGCGATAACGAGCGCGTCGACGATATCGATCGACCCGTTACAGTTGGCGTCAGCGCGGCTTTGATCGAAATTCGAGGGCGAAAGTCCCACGTAATACTGGGCGACGAGCAGCGCGTCCACGATATCGATCGACCCGCTCGAGTTCACGTCCCCGATCGACGCAGTCGGGGGCGATGTCACGGTGGGCGGGGTTGTCTGCTGTGTGCCCCCGTAATAGGCGGTCACATTCGTTCCGCTTGAGCCGAGGACGACTTCATGGTCGAGTCCGATTGCACGGCCGCTCGAATCCTTCCAGAGGGCGGGCTGTATGAGTTCGATCCTTCCGTCGTTGTTGTAATTCTCCCATGAGGAATCGAAAATACCGCCGGTATCGCCCGAGTTGGGGTTAAGGCACCAGTAGGTATGGTGTATCTTGTTGTCGCGTATGAAGTCTCGCAGGAGTGTTTTCCATACGAGATTGTCGCCGCTCATGAACCCGCCCCATTCACCGATAAAGAGGGGGGCGGTGTTCTGTTTATAAATAAAATTCCACCAATGGTCCCATACGATTTCCATCTGGTTTCTGGTAATCCCTTCACCCTCGATAAACCACGGCTGCTGCGAATAGACACTCGGTCCGTATTCATGGGGCGAATAGACCAGCTGGTCCTGATTGGACCCGAGATTGATCGGGTAATCCTTCACGCCGATAAGGACGCCCCCCCACCAGCCCCAATGCAGGGCCTGGTCGGTATTCGGATCGTCTGCGGGATTATAATTGGGGATGATTTTTGTCTTGATATGCGGATACGTGGCATCCCGGTATGCCTCGACCCCCTCGACAAAGATAAGAATGTTGGGGTTGATGGCAAGGATCTTTTTGGCGGTATCTTCGGCCGCCTTTTTCCAGTTGTTCGCATCGGAAGAGCCGTCCCATTTGGCAAAGCCGTCGGCCGCATCGAGTGCGCCGTGCGGTTCGTTTTCGAGATCGAACCCGAGTATCGTGTCGTCGTTTTTATACCGTTCAGTGAACCATTCCCATGTCGACTGGAAGACGGCATACGTGAAATTGTCCTTATACCAGAGGGGATATACATGGCCGGAATTGTCCGCGTGCGGGCTGTGTATATCGATAATGACCTTGATTCCCGCTTCCCTGAAACGGGCAAGAAGGTAATCGAAGAGTTCGAGGGTATTGAGATCGAGGATATGGTCGTTTACCCCCGGCGCCCCGTTGATGGAAGAGGGCATACCGATGTTGCCTGTCCGCCATTCGTTCAGCAGTTCGGTCGAAAAGGGAAGCCGGACAATATTGAAGTTGAGTTCCGCAATCTCATCGACGAGTTCTTCGAGACGTCTGGCATAGAGGCCGTGGACGACCCGTTCACTACAGTTGAAACCGAACCAGTTGACGCCGGTCAGCCAGACCATATTGTTGTTTTTATCGTAAATTTTGTTTCCCGACGTGTGCAGCCAGTCGTCGTCTGCGGATTGAGCGGTGACTGAAACGAACGGCACGACTGCCAGTAATAGGATACCGATTATGTTTTTCGACATTGTGTTACCTCTTTGTATTAACAAAAATGTTTAAATGATGAAAAAATTCCGATAGTACGACTATAATATATCAGCAATAGAACCCGAATAAAATAGGGAAAAATACCTCAAACAATATAAGACATATGTATTATGCAAGATCGTCCTTGAACATTCGGGGAATGTAAAAAAAGGGGTTATCGGGTGAAATAATCGGGGGAATGTGATATTGTCGAGTATGAGAAAAAAAACCTTTCCGGTCACAGTCGGTAAAAAAATTATCGGCGGTGTGGCTCCAATATCGGTCCAGACAATGTGGAAATCTCCGCTCGATAAAAATCCGGAGGATGTGATCAAGGAAGTCAAGATACTCGAAGAGGCGGGGTGTGATTTTATACGCTTTGCCGTCCCGGGGATCGAAGACGCGAAATATATCGGATTTCTTGCAGCATCGCTTTCAATCCCGGTTATCGCTGATATTCATTTCGATTACAGAATCGCACTGGAATGCATGAAATACAGGATCGCCAAAATACGGATCAATCCGGGTAATATCGGGAGTGCGTGGAAGGCGGAGGAAGTCGTTAAAAGGGCGAAAGGGGCGGATATCCCTATTCGTGTGGGAATCAACGGCGGTTCACTGCCTAAGGAATTACGGAATGAAAAAAATACCGCCGGGGCAATGATCAAGGCGGCGGAGCGGGAACTCGATATCCTCGAAAAATACGATTTCCGGAATGTTGTTTTTTCCCTGAAATCGCATATTGTCGAAGATACGGTTTCAGCCAATGAGGAGTTCGCTGAAAGATACCGGTATCCCCTTCACCTCGGGGTTACCGAAGCGGGACCCCTCATCGAGGGTGTGGTAAAAAACGCCATTGCCCTTGCCGCCCTCATTCAAAAGGGAATCGGCGATACGATTCGTGTCTCCCTCTCCGACTCCCCGCTCTCCGAAATTATCGCGGGAAAGGAAATACTCAGGACATGTGGCTGCGGCAATTCCGGGATATCTCTTGTTTCATGCCCCACATGTTCGAGAACCGTCTTTGACGTGAGGGGATTTATAGCCGAAATGCATCCGAGGCTTATTTCAATACGGAAACCGCTCGAGATTGCGGTCATGGGCTGTCCGGTGAACGGTCCCGGAGAAGCAAAAAATGCCGATCTGGGTATTACGGGAACGGGCAAATATGCCGTTATTTTTAAAGGGGGGAAGATCATCAGGAAGGTTTCCCTCGAAGAAGCCTGTGACGCCTTTATCGAGGAGATAGAAAAATGTGAAGGGCCGAAGGGAATATGAAAGGTCCCGGTACGGCGTCAATGAAAGGTATAACGTATGAAACCGATTATTTATGCTGTCATTGTTCTTTTTTTCGTATCCTCCAGATACGGGCAGGCACAGACGGATAACGAGCCCGCCTGGGTAATTTTCGAGAAAGCAAAAGCCGAGTATACGAAGAAAGAATACGGAAATGCACTCAGTTTCTGTAAAGCGGCAATTCAGAAAAAGGGGATATTTCCCGAAGCGGAACTTCTGCTCGGGGATATTTACAGAATCAGCGATAATCCGATCGCGATCGATTATTACAAACAGGCGTATGAATTAAAGAATTTTTTTGAAATACCGGAAGATAAATACACGGTACTTTACAGAATGACGGACCTCTACAGGGAGGAAAAGAATTACAGGGAGTACAGCGAAACACTGCGCACTATAATCGAAGAGGATGCGGATTATTATGAAGAGCAGTTCAAGCGGTACCGAAAAGAGTTTTATAAAATATTTTTTACCGACGGACTCGACAGGGTGTTGATTCTCCATAGAATCGAGGACAGCCAATTTGTCGTAAAAGCCCATGCGGAATACGGATGGTATTATTATAAAACGGGGATGTATGAGGATTCGATCGTTCATTCATTGTTTGCGGTCGTCGGTGCAGTGACCGAAGCGTTTGGGGAAATAAGACGATATCAACCGCTTTATTTCTATACGACCATGCCGGCTTTTATCGGGGACGCGTTCTCCTACGAACATATTCGCTCGTATCTGGAAGAGGATGTGAGGATTTTTGAGTTGCTTTATTATCTCGGGTGTGCCGTGTATGTGGAAATAGGGTATGCACGGGCAAAACAGATATGGAGTATCGTTGCAGAGAGTCCGTATCAGAACAATTTCAAGCGGCGCTCTCAAATACAGATTCAAAACCCACGGGTCGAGGAACTCCTTGTTGTTCCTAAAAAATCAGGGTATGAATGGGAGTTCTAGCCGGGATACCCTCGTTTTCTTTATTTAATAAAATTTTTCCGGCAAATAACGATTCTATATAATCGATAGTTAAAAAACAGGGTAACCCCTTAAGATCAGTCACCTATATCACAGTGGGATTAAAACACTATTTTTTTTTTTGCATACCGAATGTATAGTGGGGTATATAGGTAATTTGAAAAGCGACATCGTTGAAGTCTTCACAGTGGCTTCACGTAGTGTAAAACTTCCTCAAAAACTGCCCGGCCAAAAACCGGGCAGTTTTTATATATATTGCGACAGGGTGCATATATAAAAAAAGGGGCTATCCGGCCATGCGGATAGCCCCGCGTCGTCATAGAAAAATGATTACATGACAGTGACCTTTCCGGGAATACCTTGCAATTCTCCGATGGTATATGTATTTTCATTCACCAGATTTCTGATATTTATTTCAATATATGTCGTTCCCATGGCGATGGCCGTCCAGTTGACCGTCAGGATATGTAGATTTTCACCGGGCCCTGATCCGTCAGTATCAAAACCGCTTGTCACCAGTTTCCCGGATTCATTAGCGTTAATGGCGGATAAAAAACCATCACTTCCAGGCTGTACGCCGTTATTACCGATATCCCTGTAAATAGCGACGATTTGGGGATTATAGTATATATCAATACCGTATGCCGCGATACGTGTCGTCCCGGTATGACAACGCACTTCCGTGATAAATTGAGTATCAATTGCCACGGTCTGGCTTTCAGGAAAAATCCACACGCTTCCCATGCTTTTAACAGGAGGAGTTGTCGGTACTGCGGTCGGAAGCGGTGTCGGCAGATCGGTCGGT
>JAFGHO010000012.1 GCA_016930085.1 Spirochaetales bacterium | reverse complement strand
TATTCCATCTAATTCGTTATAATAAAAGAAACTGACAAACTCATTACAATCGGAAATACTGACAATTTAATTAATTGTCAGTATAAAATACCAATTTATATATATTTATCTTCCCCCGGTCCGCCCCAAAAGCGCCTCGATTTCCTTCATCTGTCCGGGAAGAAGCGGGCCCTTTTCAATGGCCCCGATGTTTTCCTCGACCTGTCCGGCTGTCCTGAAACCCGGTATGGGAATCGTTTTTTCACTCCGGGCCCACAGCCATGCGAGCGCCCCCTGGGCAAGGGTGCGGCCGTTCGAGGTGAGTATTTCCCTGACCGCATCGAGTTTTTCGAGCCACTCCGGGTTCGGTCTTCCTCCTTTGAAGTATTTCATCCAGTCCGGACTGTTGTCGCCCCGGACATCGTCGCGGGCGAGACGGGAATCCGGTGTGTATTTCCCGGTCAAAAGCCCCATGGCAAGCGGGCCCCGGTTGATACTGGCGAGGTTCACATCCTCACAGAGGCCGATCATCGGAGCGTTATCATCGAGGACATTCTCCTGGTGCTGGACCGCGGTGCACCCCGATCCTTCCGCGAAAAAACGTGCCCTGTCGGGGAAATCGGTGCTCCACCCGTACCACCGGATTTTCCCTTCTTCCCGCAATGCTTCGAGGGTGTCGCGGACGGCGCCGGCCCCCTCGAGGTCGAACCCGTTGAGGTGGAACTGGTACAGATCGATGTAATCGGTATCGAGCCTGTTCAGCGAAGCCTCGCAGGCCCTTCTGATGTATTCGGGCGATGCGTCGAAACCGGTCGCCTGCCGCGCTGCTTCGTCGAAGGTATTGCCGAACTTGGTGGCGATCACGACGTCCTTTCTCCCGCTTCCGAGACCGCGGGCGAGAATGCGTTCGCTGTGACCCGTCCCGTACACGTCGGCGGTATCGAAAAAGGTGACGCCCCGCTCGAGCGCCGTCCGTATCGAACGGATCGACTCATCATCGTTCACCGTGCCCCAGCCGATGGCGTTTTTCCCGGACCAGAACGCCCCGCCGATCGCCCAGCAGCCCAATCCCATCGGACTGACGCGGGCACCCGATTTTCCAAGGCTTCTTTTTTCGGTTGTCATGATACCCCCTCTCCTTCCGAAACCATTATCCGTATATTTGCCTCGGCCGGTTCGTACACGGTACATTTAAGCGCGTAGCGGCCCGGTTTCCCGATCTCCCCGGCGAGAATTTTCTTTTCACCGTTCTCGAGCGAACGGGAGAAGATATAGATTTCGTGGCCTATGATAGAAGCCAGGACGGCGGAAGAGGCTTCGATATCGATATGGTAGATCCCGGGTTCGGGAATATCGATGAGGTGCCAGACCGTTCGATAGATGACGCCATCCGCAAAGCTTTCGTTATCGGCGGCGATATCGGCCCATTCTCCCGGTCCGAGCACACTCACATCTCTTTTTTCCATCGTGAGTGAAAACCGGAGGCCGGTCGTTTTTTCCGAAAGGTTCGTCCGTACCTGCAGCACGGCCTTTCCCGGATGCGCGATATACACCGAATCCTCGAGCACACCGTTTCGGGAACCGTCCCATTCTCCGCCCCCTTCATAGGGCGGATGGACGACGAGGACGGGTTCGAATCCCGTTCCCGTTACCTTTAATGCGTAGACACCGGGTTCGGCAATAGGGACGATGATATTCTCGCCGTACCCCGTCGAGGGATGAAGGCCGCCTTCGGTTTTGAAGCGGTACGGACCGGTACACGAACATATAAGCAGGATAACGGGAAAGACAAATACCGGTTTCAGGACTGCCTGATTGACCATTATGCTCCTCCTCCGCCTCAACAAAACCCGGAAATAAGTCCCACGTAATATTGCGCGATTAATAGCGCATCCACGATGTCGATATTACCATTGCAATTGGCGTCCGCCCTGTCCGTGTCGAAATTCCCCGGATTCAACCCGACATAATATTGCGCGACGAGTAAGGCGTCGACGATATTGACGCTTCCGTCATTGTTGACATCCCCGATATCCGCACCGGGGGGCGGGGTCGGCGGGGTTGTCTGCGAGGTCCCCGACAGACTCAACCCGTATCCGAACGCATACAACGGGTCGTAGCTCGGGTCGTTATAATTGACCGGGATCTGACTCATGCTTCGCGGCCAGGAAAACGGGAGTTTTCCCGAAAAATCATGGTCGCCGAACAGGCAGTCCGCGACACCGCCGCCTTCCGTGCCGGGCAGCCACGCAGCGACAAAGGCGTCCGAGGATTCAATGTGAGACGTGACGGTCATCGGTCTTCCCGAAACAAGGACGATCACGTACGGGGTGCCCGACGATTCGACATTGTTGATGCACTGGATATCCGTCGGCGAAAGGGAAAGATCCTGGTCGTCCCCCTCCGCTTCCGCGTATGGTTCTTCTCCCACGACGACGATTGCAGCGTCATAACCGGAAGCCCCCGACCCGTTCGAACTGTAGGTGACATTTACCGCCGCAGCGCGTATACCCTGGAGAATCGTGGTTCCCTCAAGCGACTGGCCGGGCAGCATCCCCTGCCAGCCTAATGTCCACCCGCCGCACTGGTTTCTCATGCTGTCCGCGCTTCTGCCCGCGACGAGCAGCCGCGCGTTTTTTGAAAGGGGAAGCACGCCGTTGTTTTTCAGGAGGACGAGGGATTTTCGTACCGCCTCACGGGCAACCTGGCGGTGCGCGGAACCGCCGAACGACGACATGATACTCCTGTCGGTCAAGGGATGTTCGAACAATCCGGCCTTGAATTTCACCGTGAGAATACGGCGGACCGCGTCGTCGATCCTGCCCGTCGAAACCCGGCCGTTTTGGACCAGCGTGGTCAACTCTGAGATAAACGGCTGCCAGTCTTCCTCTTCCGGTACCATGAACATGTCGATTCCCGCGTTGACCGACGTACGTATCTGGTCGCTGTAGGTGCCGGAGAGATATCGGATGGCGTTCCAGTCCGAAACGACGAACCCCTGAAACCCGAGTTCGTTTTTTAGTATTTCAGTCACGAGCCGTGTGCTTGCGTGGCAGAGCGTCCCGTTCCAGCTGCTGAAAGAAATCATGACCGTTCCGACGTTTTCCTCGATCGCCCTGATATAGGGGGGAAGGTGCACGTTCCGCAGTTCGGATTCCGTGATCCGGGCGTCGCCCATGTTGACGCCGCCCTGGGTGCCCCCGTCGGCAATGAAGTGTTTCGCGCAGGCGACAATCCGTTCTCCCTGCATATTCGTTCCCTGCAAACCGCGAATAAAGGGCCGGACGAGTCTGTCATGGATGGACGGGTCTTCGGCGAAGCCTTCATACGTCCTTCCCCACCGTTCGTCACGGACAACGGCCACACACGGCCCGAACGTCCAATCCACCCCGGTGGCCGCGACTTCCCGCGCAACGACCTCTCCGATTCTTTCCATGAGATCCGGGTCGTTGGCCGCGCCCAGACCGATATTGTGGGGAAACATGACCGCGTCACCGACATTGTTGTGTCCGTGGACCGCATCGACCCCGTATATGATGGGGATGCCGAGCGGTGTCGACAAGGCGGCGTTCTGGAGATTGTCGTAGGTATCCGCCCACCCCTGCGGGGTATTGTTTGAAGGAACGGACCCGCCGCCGCTCAATACCGAACCAAGCAGGTAATTGCGAACATCCTGTGCGGTAACATTCAATAAATTGGCCTGTGTCATCTGTCCTATTTTTTCCGCAAGCGACATTCTTGCCAGCAGGTCGGAAACCCGTTGGGAGACGGCCGCATTCGGGTCCTTGTATACCTGGCCGTGGGCCGCTAAAATACATATAATGAAGATAATTGCCGTAACGAGTCGTTTTTTCATTTTTCTCTCCTTGTCTTTTACCTTTTATTTCGTTGTGTCTTAACTTTATCATACCGACTGCGTATTTGCAAGCTTTTCAGACGGGAAGACCCGAAACGGTTTCGGGCGGACTTTATCGACGGGCAAATCGGGCGCACATTTTTGAAAACATTTGATTTTTTAAGACGATATCATTAAACTATTAATGAAGGGACAATAGAACGGGACAAGGTTGAAAGACGCATCATAGCTCGAAAACAGTGTTATAAGATGAACCGTGAACTCAATGGTGACCCTTGTTTGAAAAAGGTGTCGGTATGAGGTATCAAAAAAGTGATTCCAATCATGTTCGCTTTCCGCTCTGCGTTTGCCTTGCCGTTATGTGCGTACTACTCGTATGGGGCTGTACCGGTAAATCGGAAAGCATCTTTCGCGTGGGTATTGTTACAAGCGGTGATATGTTCGTTGATATATCACGCGGATTCACATCGGGGATGTCCGGGCTCGGCTACGAAGAGGGCAAGAACATTACCTATGAATATCTGAACCTCGATATCCGTCCGGGAAACGGAGCGGAAGCGACATTGCCGGATGAAATTGAAGATGTCGATCTGGTTTTCACCTTTCCGGCGGAAGCGGCTATGCTCGTTGAGAGATCGGTCGGGAAAAAAGGACTTCCAATGGTATTTTGCCTGGCCGGAATAGAAGGGAATGGCCTTGTCGAGAGCGTACGCAGGCCGGGCGGGAATATTACCGGGGTTCGTTATCCCGGTCCCTATCTGGTGTGCAAACGGCTTGAAATCCTTTGTGAACTCGCGCCGCATATTCGGCGGATATATATTCCATATGATCCGGAATACCCGAATAACCCCCCCGCGTTGAATGCCTTGAAAAAACACGCGTCTGTTTTGGGAGTGAAACTGATCGAATCCCCGGTCGAATGTGTCGAAGATATAAGGCGCGATCTGAATAAGCAAGAGACGCCGGGCGGTCCCGGTATCGATGCCATCCAGATTTTGCCCGAAATCTTCACCCAATCGGATGCCGCGTGGGAGGTCCTCGCCGATTTTGCGGAAAAACATCGTATTCCTCTTGTGGGAAGCGTGCTTTCATCGGTAGACAATGGAAGTGTTTTCAGTTATTGTGTCGATTTTTTTGAAGTCGGCAGGCTGGCTGCCCCGCTTGCCGCAAAAATACTCAATGGGACTGATCCGGGCGAGATTTCGGTGGTGACGCCGGAAACGCATTTGCGGCTTAATTACCGGGTGATAACCGGTCTGGGCTTAAAGGCGGATGAGGGACTGTTGAGTATGGCGGACGAGATTATACGATAAAGGGGGATGTTCAATCGGTATTCGTGATAGTGTAAAGAAGGGCATGTGACGGCGATATGGCTAAAAGTCTTACATCGGTATTAACCGGAGCTTTTTTACTCGTGAGTGCGATTGTTCTCCTTGTGACGAGCGGACTCAGTCTGTATTTCTATGTAGAGAACCAGCGAAACGCCCTTGCCGGCCAGCAGCTTCTCATTGCCCGTCATGCGGCGAACAGAGTGGAAAATTTCATCCACGAACGAATGAGTGTGCTGGAAACGGCGGCGAGTCTGGGGAATATGGCGGGAGGGAGCGGACGGGAACGGGAACTCGTCCTGAAAAAACTTCTGGGCCGGGAGGATGCGTTCAGGGAATTGGTCCTTTTCGATGAAATGATGCATGAAGTATTGCGGGTGTCCCGTTTGGCCCTTTTCACATCCGGCTATATCCCGGTTCAATCGGAAAATGAGTTTTTTTCACGGTTACATAACGGCAATACCTTTATAAGTCCGGTTATGATCGATGAAAATACCTGTGAGCCGCTTTTGATTATGGCGATCCCGGTGACCGACGTTTTCGGCGATGTTAAAGGGGCATTAGCCGCCGAAATAAACCTGAAGTTTCTATGGAATCTGGTAGCGTCAATGAAGATCGGTGAAAAGGGATGCGCTTATGTCATTGACAGGGCGGGTAATCTGATCGCTTACCGTGACACATCCCGTGTTCTGGGCGGAGAAAATCTGGTGCATCTGAAAGCGGTACGGGATTTTATGGAATACAGGAAACCGGTACAAACGAGAACCGTTATTTCGAAAGGTATTCAGAATACCCTTGTGGCATCGACATACGTTCCTCTCCAGGAACCCAACTGGGCGATTATCATCGAATTACCATTTCTCGAAGCATATATCTCGATCATTATGGCGATCGTCATGATATTCCTGGTAATAGTGGTCTGTTTTTTGATCGCTGTTGTGGCCGGGAATCTTATTTCAAGGAAAATAACAAGACCGATTATCGATTTGAGGGACGCGACAAAAAGTATAAGCAGCGGGAATATGAATGCGGCGATCGAGGTAACATCGGACTTTGAAATAGGGGAACTTGCCGAAAGTTTCAACAGGATGGTCGAAAACCTGCGCAAAACGACCGTGTCGCGGGACGCGCTGAGGCATGAAATAAAGGAACGGGAAAAAATAGAGGCGACATTGAGAAAAACGGAAGAAAAATACAGAAAACTCTTTGAGCGGGCACTGGATGCGATTATAGTCTTTGACGCTGAGACGGGCGGTATCATCGATTGTAATCCGGAGGCGACGGCGCTTTTGGAATGGGACAGAAAGGACCTTATCGGTAAACATCATGATATTCTCCATACCGGACACCTCGGACGGGGCGGGTCCGATATGATATTCCGGGAGCACGAGCAGGATAATCACGGAAAAGCAATCATGACAAAAGTGGTGACAAAAAACGGAAGGGTTAAAGATGTCGCGGTCAAGGCGAGTTTTTTAGAGATCGGCGGGAAAAAGGTGGTTCAGGGAATCTACAGGGATATCACGGATTTGATGAAATCCGAAAATGAACTCAAAAAGTATATCAGGGAAATCGAGGCGGTCAACAAAGAACTCGACGATTTTACCTATATTGTTTCGCACGATTTAAAGGAACCATTGTGGTCGATCGATATTCTCGCGATGGTACTGGAGAACAAATACAAAAAGAAACTCGACAGTGAGGGGCATGAATATATCGATCAGATACGGGTATGCAGTCAACGGCTGCAAAAACTCGTTGAAGATTTGCTCCGTATTTCACGGCTGGGGAGAAAGAAAATGCCGCTTGCGGAGGTGGAAACGGAAAAGATCATCAAGGAAGCGCAGGTAAGGCTTGAACACCTGATTTTGAAAAACAAGGCCAGAATTGAAATAAAGACGACCCTGCCCGTCATCAATTGCGACCGCGTCAGGCTTACCGAAGTGTTTGTCAATCTGGTTTCAAACGCCATCAAATTCAATGACAAAGAAGAACCCTTCATCGAAATAGGATGCGTGAAAAAAAAGGCCGTTTACGAGTTCTATATCAAAGATAATGGCCCGGGAATCGAGAAACGGTATCATGAAAAGATATTCGAGATTTTTCAGCGGTTCGGACATAATGGAGCCGACGAAGGGACGGGCGCCGGACTGACCATATGCAAAAAAATCATACAATTACACAATGGCAGGATCTGGGTGGATTCGGAAAAAGGAAGCGGATCCTCATTTCATTTCACTATTCCCAGAAAGGCCATGAAAGCGGCCGTAAAAGGCACTGTTTTTTAGGAAAATGGAATCGACGGCTGTCGTTTTCGTTACTTCGAGAGAATATACTCGTCGATCAGATGATACAGCACATTTCCGTTATCGGTCATTTTATCGCTTTGAAACCTTGTGATTTCGAACAGGGACACGATCCGTTCGTAGAGACCGGGCAGGTTCAGGATTTCAACAAGCTGTTCCTTTATCCATTTTTCATAGCAGATCGGGTATGTCCTTTCATGAATAAAAAGAGCCTGAAGGAATTCCCTCAAGGCGTTATAAAAACGGTCGAAAGCCTGAAAATACAACCCCCGCTTCACGTAAGGTTCGATATGCTCGATGTTGTTTCTGCAATACGCGAGGACCATCTCAAGGCGCTCCGTTCGAAGGTGCTCGGGGTAATACGGAAGCCATGTCCGCCGCAGTGTCTCGTAGTAATCGTCATTCGAGTGCAATGCGAGGCTGTAACGGATATTGTTGCCGATGTCGAGTTCAAAGGAGTCCGGCCCGGACATCCAGTGGTGGCAATAGTTTTTATCATCGTAATCGCCCGTGATAATATCCACGTCCATATGGGCGAACCTGCCGTGGACGAGCATTTTCATGATCACCGGATTGTTCGTGTTGAACTCGTTCCATTGCCGCTCGAGTTCGTCCTTGTGACGCCTGTATACGTCCGGTTTCAAGAGCACGCCAATATCCACGCAGCTGGCCGGGACCGATTTTCCCCTGGCGCACGAACAGGTCAAAAGGACTGATGATATGAAGTCGAACCGTTTGAAAAAGGAAAGCACCGCGTCGGCCGAGTCTTTGTGTTCTTTTGTCGGGAAGTACGTCATTTGCCCCCCAGTTGAAAGACAAGTATTCTATGGGCTTTTTTTGCTGCCGGAAACATGCCCATAATCCTGAAGACAAACCGGTACCCCGCGTCCAATTTACGGATTTCTTCCGATTGGGTAAAATACCATTCTTCGGCCAGGTGTATATCACCGCCCCATGATTCGATACGCTTCGCGTCGCTGATTCCCCAGGAAACAACCGCGCTGGTTTTTTTGATTGACGGATGACCTCCGATGCCCTTTGCCGCAAGTTCACTGTAACTGTCGAAAATGATCGTGGTTTTTGAAAATTTATTTTGAAGCCTTATAAAAAGGGATTTTATATCTTCTTCCTTCAGGTACATGAACAATCCTTCGGCCAGAACGAGAACCGGTTTGTTTTTGGCGTTTATTTTTTCAATCCAACCGGGTTCGACGGCGGACGATGAAATAAAGTGATACCGGCCGGTTTCCAGGTAAAAATGTTTTCTCAATGCAATAACCTCCGGCACATCGAGATCATACCATTCGACCCGGTTATTGTCGATCCGGTCGAAGCGGCTGTCGAGGCCGCAGCCGAGATGAATGACGATGCCGTCCGGAACATCGGCAAGCCGGCTTTCCGTATAGTCGTCGAATTGTTTCGCCCGCATACAGACGGTGACGTACGTCTGCTTCGGAATCGCAAGGCGGTCGAAGCCGTAATCGATCGAATCGACGATTTCGACCGCCTTATCGTCTTTTATAATCGGTTCCGGTTTCATGCTTTCCAGGTATCTGCAGTAAAGGGGAACCAGCAAGGTTTCCGTTTCACCCGTTAATGTGATTTTTTCCTTGTTCATGGTTTCCTTTTCATATAAACGGCGTAAGATACGATAATATATACCTCATACGCACCGAACATCCGGATACCGAACCGGCGGTAAACCGGACTCTCCAGGTAAAAGACGGCGGCAAGCGGACAGAATACCGAAAGCGGCGACCGGCAGATATTCATCCAAAGCGGTGCATCGTACAAGTCCGAATATGGAAGGAAGCCGTATGAAATAGTGGCGACGATGCGCCCCGGACAGGCGGTTTACAAATCCCCTCTGACGGCATTGAACCAGACGTCCGCCATCTTGTCGTAACCGGTTCTGTTCGGGTGGACGCCGTCCTGCAGGTCCGATGTCGAAAGCGCGCCGTACATCTCGACCGGATACACAGGTTTGCCCGCGTTTGCTTTTTCCCGGACAATCCCCGGAACACTCGCGTTAAAGCTTCTGATGTTCTGATCCATGCCGCTCAGCGTGATCAGGGTGGCCACATATACTTTTCCGTCCGGGGGCAGTTTGTTGCAGATCTTGTCGACTAACGTACTCAAACGGGAAGGGGCGCCCGACACATCATAATTCTGTGCGATGTCATTGGTCCCTATATGGAGCAGGACGATTTTCGGCCGGTAGGTATCCATCCAGCCGTCGATATTGGTATCGAGCTGGTCGATCCGCCAGCCGGAATGTCCTTCATGGTCCTTGTCGCCGAGTTCCGCGGGTCCGTTCGATTGCGAACCGACAAAATCGATCGACTTTCCCGTGTTTTGAATACTGCTCCACAATGTGATCCGGTAGCCCCCGGGTACCCCGAAACCATCGGTTATCGAATCGCCCAGCGGCATGATCTTCGTGACCGTCGCAGCGGGCGGTGAGGTCGCGACCGGGCAGGAAAGCCGGGAGACGAGCCCGACGTAAAACTGCGCCACCCGGAGGGCGTCGACGATATTGATCTGACCGTCGCCGTTCACGTCCGCTGAGTCCGCGGTAAAATCCTGCGGATTCAGGCCGACGGCATAACGGGCGATATTGAGCGCATCGACGATGTCGACGCCCCCGCTCGAATTGACGTCGCCGCACAATGCGGCGAATGTATGGCCCAGGCAGAACATGAACAGCACCAACACCATGAATACGGTATGTTTCTTTTTCATATGAAAACTCCTTACAAGAGGGCATATCTTTTGCCGCATGGCAGGAAAACAACTGCCGGTACTCGCGTGCGTGACGTTCCGTTTTCCGCGAACAAACAATGATCAATGTTGACACATACGGGGCCGGCCACATGCGTATGCATATGAATATATACCCGAAACAGAATCGTTGCAAGAAGAAATGCCGTTTCATGGAGTAACTTCACGCGGCGGTTATTGAGTGGTCCCTTGAAACGAGGATAAACCGTGCGGGATCCTGCCGGCGCACCGTTAATTTGTTAAAACTTGTAATACGCCGGTTATGATAAATTAATATTTTTCACCAGGGATATTATAGTCGCATGTTTTAGGAAAAGACGTGTATGAAAGACAAAAGAAAAATATAACGGATATGAAGACAAGATTTCTCATAAACGCCCCTTTGCCTGGTTTTTTTTTGAGTTGCCAAATGATTGTATGAACAGAAAAATACTTATGCCCAAAAACAAAACGGTATATATGATTTTTATATATTCACCTCCGGCGATTCCTCTCACGAGGACGGCTTCCGATAAAGAATCGGGATTGAAATAAACGGGCACGGTGTTCCCGATTTTATAATGTTCCATAAACCATTGCTTTTGCTTCCCATTGACATTCCATGGGAGTGAACCCAAATTCATATTTTCTCCGATATATTTTTTTTCATTAATTATATATTGATATTTGATATAAACATTATAGGATATATGTCTCTCCTCATCTTCTGTTTCGCGGAAAGAAAGATCCAAAACCGTTCCTTTTGTTTCCGTCCAGGAAGAGGAAGCCGTCCATTTGGGGATTCTATTAACAAAATCGCAAAACAGGAAGACCGGCAGTATCGCCAATATCAATGAAAACAGTTTCAGTTCAAGATTTTTATTTTTGATCGATCCGTTTTTTCGAGTCTCGTCATGCCCGTTGCTCAATAAAACATCTGTTTTTCAAAAATCGACGACGGAATAATATGCCGGTTTGGGCTTCGAGATTCCTGTCGAACAGCAGTGGATAGTCCGGCCTTCCAGAATCAAACTCCGAAAGCCATGTGTTTTCATCCGCGATACCCCAGAACGTGACATTGGTAATGAGGGCCCCGTGCCGGCGGAACATCTCGAAAAAATCCCCGTATCGCGCGGCCTGTTTGTCCGGGTTTTCCAGCGCCGGCGATATGTTCGGGTGGTATTGCAGCCCGGCACCGTCAATAAGATTTTCCGCCTGTAATTTCCTTATCATGGTTATTATGGCGGCGCGTTTTCCCGAAAGGTAATTCCAGTCGTCATTGTAGAAGAGTCTGGCCTGGGGATCGGCGGCCCTTGCGGCGCGAAAGGCTTCGATAATATAGTCCTCACCGCAGATCTGATACCGGGTGCTGTTGCGGTATCCCCATGAAACGATCTGGGACAAATCCTCGCCTGTGTCGCTGCCGTCGCTTTTGTTGCCGGTGACCGCTTCGTTCACGAGGTCCCAGCAGTCGATTTTTCCCCTGAAATGGGTAACCACATTGCTGATATGATTCTTCATTCTTTTTATAAGGACCTGCTTGCTTGCATTCTGTAACACCTAACCCGGGGTTTGATTGTGCCATACAAGGCAATAGCCGCGGACCTTCATGCTGTTGGACATGGCAAAGTTAACGATGGCATCGGCGGCATCCGGATTGAAACCCTGGGGATTCAGTCCCACATAATACTGGGCAGTAATAAGCGCGTCGACGATATCCGTCGTTTCGCTGCCGTTCATCGTAAAAACCACAGAACCGGTGATGACCGTAATTTGTCATTTCGGACTTCCTGTCGTATAACATTTTTATATTTCCATTCCTTCTTTTAAAGCGATTTCGTTCAGAATATTTTTTAATATTTTCGCCCGCTTTTTTATATCGGATGTATCGATTGTTTCCGCTTCGATTTGCCGATGTGCTTTATCTATCGAATTTCTCAAGAGTACTACATCAAAAAAGGAAGAAACCCTGCAGTAAAAACTCTTCGATCTGCCGTCATTGAAGTTGTCGATCATTTCCCTGAGTAATTCGATCCGCTTTTTCTGAAGATCGATAAATGCATCGATACCATGTTCCTTGATACATATCAAATTCGGTATAATCTTTTTGCATGACGGGTAAGAAGAAGATTCCTTCATCAGCCGATATTCTTCAGGACTTTTGAATTTGGAACAGGGAAAGTCCGGGCATTCGGCGCAGACTTCGTGATGCTTTCTTTTTACGCAACAGGTTATGTATGAACATGTCGGATGTTTATTCGAAAAATCGGGACCGGCGCACCCGGGGCATCGTGACGGCCCATCGGTGTAATATCGCGGGCATAATCCGCAGTCAAGTCCGCATGCCCCGATTGCCGGGAATCTTTTTTCCGGATAAGGCGGTGATTTTGAATTCTTTTTATCATCGCTATTCATTGTTTGTTGCCAGCCACCTTATTTGCCTATTTCATCCCTCATTCGTTTCAGAAAATCGTCGAACTCTTTGGTTCCCGAATACGGAGACGGTTCGATTCTGGAATAACCGATCGGCGATCCGGGAAAATCGTCGTCGATATATCGCGGAAATAGATGCATGTGCATATGGGGCATGGAATTCCCGTACAGTTCATAGATGATTCTTTCAGCCATTGTGACCTTTTTTAACGCCCCGGCGGCGACCTGCACATCCGCCATGGAATTATCGAGATCCGCTTTCGGCATTTCACATAACTCGACGCAGTGTTTTTTTGACAGCAAAAGGCACTTGCCCCAAAGGCGGCCCTGTGCCTTTATGGAAGCTTCCAGCCATGAATGCTCGAATTCGTGGATAAGGACAATATCGGCAGGTCCCTCCATGTTATTGCAGACAGGGCAATACTCGGGTTTTTTCCGGTTTTGATATCGTTGATAATTATGATGAAAACTTGCTTTTTTTGGTCCCAATGTACCGGGCGTTATCGTCATCAGACATCGGGGTTGATTGTCTTGAAAAAAATTATTGTCCGTGACGGTAAAGCCGAACTTCGCGTAAATACCCCGGGCCGCCTGTGCATGCGTATGTGTATCCCTGAACGTCGGAACTTTTATTTCTTTATCATGATCCAGCTGATTGATCGCGCATGTAAGTAATGACGAACCGACCCCCCGCCTCCGGTATCGTTCACATACGCCAAACCATGTTATGCAGTTCTTTTTTGTCGAAAACGCTATTATCCCCATCAATGACAATTGATTGTTCCGGTCCAATGCCATAAACGCTTCTTTATTATCAATTTTTTTTCATATATTCTTGTAAGCCGTCGGTGCCGGCCATTTCATATTGAAATATCGGCTCCATTTCTTTTGCCGGCGTCCGCCAGTCGTGAATGTAATCGGTAGTAACCGCTTTGATTAACATTTTACCCTGACCTTTCTATCAAAAATAAATATCGATATCATACCTGTTGTTTTCTTTGATACTTTTATTGATGACATCTTCAAAGAACCATCCGTATTCTTTTATTTCCACATACTTCTCCCGATTATCTTATCCGTATTCACTCAGTATTTCCATTTTTATTTCATTATACATACTAACATACTCTTTATGATTCCTTAAATAATCCCGAAAAAGAATATTCCTGATAAACTCCCTTGCACCTTTGACGCACATATAGAGATGATGACGGATCGAATCCAATATTCCGTTATCTCCACATGACCATACATTCTTCTTTACAAGCAGCGGCGATTATTTTCTCTTCAATAAAACCAGAATCAGGATGCTGCCGACAACGGGAAAAATAATCAGTGATATAAATAACAGTACTTTATCGATATTACTTATTTTATCCTGAGTAAAGAGCCTGAAAAGACCAAGAAATAATAGCACAAGCCAGGCGGCGATAATGATAACCAGAACCAACGACAATACATTGCCGCCGTTAAGTCCGCCGGGAGGCTCCTGGCCGAAACAAACTGAAGCGGCAAAGAAAACGATGAGTATGAAGCATAGTTTTTTAAACATTTTATTCCCCCTTAACGATAACTGTTTACCCGATATATTCATTGTATAAAAAATCCCGTATTGATTAAGAAATCTTCCGTAATGACTCCAATTGTTTCATGATACGCCGGCCATACATTGTGACCGCCGGACTCGAACGAATGAAAAATACAATTGTTGTCGAATTCGAGTATTTTACCATAGAAATCCACCGCTTGTTGATACGAAACGGGATCGTCTTTCCGGCCATGGAAAATGAGAACCGGCGGCAGTCCCGAGAATATTATATTCCTTGTAATCCCGGCCGTTCGAGTATAGAGTACCGGTAACAATGATTAATAATACTAATAACGATTTGATTTTTATCATAATTTCCACTGTCTGCCGTATAAACATACCCATTGAGAGAAAAGGGCCAAAACCGGACGCCGATATGCAAGATGTATGTAAAAGCCGGCCGTTTATACAAAGGACAGGTCAGCCGTTATCGGCTTTTTCCCCTATCGCACCGCA
Source organism: Spirochaetales bacterium (assembly GCA_016930085.1). Lineage (NCBI taxonomy): Bacteria > Pseudomonadati > Spirochaetota > Spirochaetia > Spirochaetales > Spirochaetales bacterium. The sequence goes on along the minus strand of JAFGHO010000012.1, from coordinate 4,378 downwards.
AACGAGACTCAACGTCATTCCATATATGACATTCAACAAGCAGGTGGAAACGCCCGTCGCAATATTTTGTAAAGAAATCTGTTCATTATATCCAAATAACAGATAAAATAGACCGAGCAGGGCGCTTAAAATTCCGGCGTACATGAAGTATTTCCCGCTTAATTTTATATAATCATTTAGCCTGAACGTTTTTTTATAAGATAATAAGAGAAACGCCGTGGTAATCCCCAAAACGAAAATAAAAGGTTTATAATAAAAAACGGCCGTTATCGGTGAATTGGCGAGAATGCCGGATAAAATGAACATGAAAACCACAAGCAACAAACCGGTAATTTTAAAAATAATATTCATGGATACTCCTCGATGCAGCATATCGTATAACGGCACACGGATCCGTGAAGCACGGTGTAGCCCGGCCGGACGTGCCTTCACTATTATATTCGGGAGTATATAATTAAAACAGAGACGTTACAAGGGAAACGCCGGGTTTTTTGATGCGCGGTGTATGGAGGCCGCGCGTCTTCGGTCGAGGAGGTATCCGCCGGCTTCGGAGGCCTGCTTTACCGCGGCCGCAATAATCGAATATTGTCATTAAAAAAAGAGAGGTAATTGCCGAAGCCGGAACTTGTGCAATTACCTCATCAATTTTCCATCGATTATATGATGTAAGTACATTCAATGGTCGAGACGGCTTTGCCCTCTCCCGTTACGGCCGTACCATCCCTGAAATATCGACCAATTCCTGGGGACAGGATACTTCCCTGAAAATCAACATGGGATTGTCGGCGGCTTCAAACCAGTCGATAAACCAGTCGAGGCCCTGGGCCATTTCAGTCAATCCCTTGGCGCGGAACAGTTGATCGTTTTTATCCCTGAGACAATTTTTTATGGCCTCATGATCGTAATAGCCGACTGCCTGGTTACATGCGGACAGTAATCCGCCGTATTGGGCACCCAATTGATCGTTGGATATACCCCATTGAGTCGAACAGCCGTTAAAGGCACCGACTCCGCCGCCGGGAACGAGAATATCGAATTGACCGCCGCTGACATCATATCCGATATTGATAGCCATAACGATCATTCTCTTTCCTTCAAGAGCCACGGCGCCGGGGGTGGGATCGTATTTGCCGTCTCCGGTGAACTGCATCTCAAAACATTTACCGCAGACATCGCCGCTGCTTGTCGCGGCAAAACCATAGGAAAGACCATCATCTATGGCCCATGGTATGAATTTATAACATACGTACGAGTCGCCGCCTTCACATGAACTGACGGCTTCGGGATCCGGATTCTCCGTATAACCGTCAATTTGACAGGTTTTTAACGGGTCCATACCCGCAGGAACATTCGCCGCCCAGGCGCAATGGGGCTTGCAGCAGTCCCAGAAGCGGCTGGCGTAACCGGAGGTTCCCTGCCAGCTTACCGGGGGAGGGGGAGACGGTGTCGGAGACGGCGTCAGGGCCGGATCGCATGCGCCGACCAATGTCCAGACTTGATTTGCACCCGAGTGCTGCTCCGGATTCTCGTTTGTCGAATACCAGTTGTTTTCATATAAATTGCCGTTATAAAAAACTCTCGTTCCTTCGTTTTCGTAGGCCGCTGTGGCGGTCCAGAAAATCGCGGTGGAACAATCCAGGCTTCCCGGGGCGCTTGTCGTCGTCGGGGGATTGGTGGCGGGAGGATTTGTCGCCGGGGGATTGGTCGTCGTTGGTGGATTGGTCGTCTGATTGCATCCGGTTATCGAGGTGACAAGTCCCACGTAATATTGTGCCACGACAAGGGCATCCACGATATCAATGCTGCCGTTCCCGTTCGCGTCCGCATAAGCGGAATTGAAATTCGACGGATTCAGACCGACATAATGCTGGGCGATCATAAGCGCGTCCACGATGTCTATGCTTCCGCTCGAATTCACGTCCCCGCACGACTGCGCGACCACATGGCCCATGCAGCATACAAGCAGAATGAAAACCATACATTCTATTTTTGCCGTAAAATTTAATTTGTTCATTTTTTTATCCTTTCTTTATTAATTATATAACATTTTACATATAGTCCGGCCATCATTTTATCATAAATATATATATAAATCAATAAAAATTTTGTTAAAGTCCGATTCCGAAGCGGTTTATCATCGAGGAGTGTCATTCCGTCTACACCGATGTCGCCGTCCGGCGATTGAAAGCATGGATAAGCCGAAAAACCGATGTGCGGGTGATAAAAGCCTTAATCCCGGCAGTCAACCATCAACAACAGCGGTAAACCTGTTTGCCGGGGGGATCACGGTTTGAAATAGAACAAAAAACAGGACTTAAAAATCAGTTATAAGCCCGACACTGTATTGGGCGATCTTAAGCGCGTCCATAATGTTGATTGTGCCGTTGTTATCGACATCGGCATTGGCCGGGATAAATGTCGAAGATATATCGAGACCGACGTAATACAGGGCCGTCAGCAGGGCGTCCAGGATGTCGATCGCTCCATCGCCGTTCACATCGCCGGGTATTCCGTCCGGTGTCGGGGCGGGCGTTTCATCCCGGCTGCCGAAAGCGAGTTCATACACGTCGGCGGTCCCGCTGCTTTGAATTCCCTCGACGCAAAACGAAACTTCGTACAACGCCCCCATATCCATTCCGAAAACCTCCCATGCGACAAAATGGTTGCGGACGGTGATGGTTCCGCTCGTGCGTTTCGACCGGCGTACACTCCAGTACTGGGGAAGAGGTTCCATCATGGAATCGAAGATTCGTACGGTCCGATATATGTCATAGGTCGCTCCATCGGAATCGAATGTACCCATTAATCCTTCACCGCCGGGCGGACGCCAGGAATCCCAGCTTTCGATGATATAGTATTCGATATGGGGGTCCCGCGTCTGGCCGTAAACGCCCAGATAGGAATTCCCGTCCGGATGAAAGTCCGCCGCGAAGGTTATCATTGCATTCTTCGTACCGGGTCTCATACCGGTACGGACCAGTATATTATTGACATCACTCCACGCGACACTGAATGCCGCCCCGGGTCCCATCGTCATGTAGCCCGATCCCCCGGTATCTTTCCAGAATTCATACGTGTAACCGTTCAGGGTACCGACACTGTTGGTACAGACCGTCTGTGCGGTCACGGTAAAGACGCCGGTAAAACACGATAGTATTGCTGAAATTAATATCATTGTTGGTTTTTTTGAGAAAAATTTACTCATTTTTCGCTCCAATTTCTTTTTTTATTCCACAATTACAGTTGACTATAGCATGATTCAGAATCAATTTCAATTAATTTTATAGGCTGGTACTTCCGGCCCTTGCTTCACCGGTTTTATAAAAGACATGTAAGCTTATTGCGACTGTAATAAAATATGCACCCCTGTTTCGCGTGCCTGCCCGGGAGAATGAGCCTTTTACCCAAATCGAAAGAAGCGGTACGTGTCAATAAACGATGAAGTAATATGGTTCTGCGGTAAACAGCGTATGGCCGTTGAATTTTCTATCAAAAGAAAATGCTTTACGAATAATGTGCGGTGTGATATAATCCTGTTTAAAGTGGTAGTAAAATTAAAATTCAAGTACGTGTAACGAAAAAGCAATGCAAAGTTTTACTATCGATTCCAAAAAATTTTATTTTTTAATTTAAATGGAGGTTTAAAAAATGAAAGGTAAAAAGAAAACGTTTTTGCTCTTGCTCGGAGCTATCGTGCTTCTGGTAAGCCCGGTTTTTGCCCAGCAGTTCCGGGTCAACGATCAGGGTACGATTACCCTGGGCGGCCAGGCCTTCCAGATCAAGGGCGGTTCATGGTTCGGACTCGAAGGACGTCATGAGCCTTCCGACGATCCGAACAACCCGAGCGGCGCTCCTATGGAAATGTACATGGGCAACGTGTGGTGGGCCGAAAGCGGCCGCACCTACGAACAGGACGTCCGGGAGTTCGCGCAAATGGGATTCAACGTCGTCAGGGTGCCCCTCGTCCATCAGACCCTCGATGCAAACGATCCGCAGGGCCGAGCCCCGTACCTGAAGAACGCCGAGTCGGTGCAGATTGAAAACTCCCGGCTGGCGCTCGAAACGGTTATCGATTTATTGAACAATGAAGGCATTTACGTCCTTCTGGACATCCACTCATGCAGCAACTACGTCGGCTGGAGAGCGGGCCGTATCGACGACCGTCCGCCGTGGGTCGACGCGGACCGCGACAATTACGACTTCACCCGTGAGGATTACTCCTGTAACTACAGCGTATCGCAGTGGACGCAGGACCTCCGCACGCTGGCCGGGATGTCGGGCGACATCATCGGCATCGAAATCTTCAACGAGCCGTACGACTACTCCTGGTCCGAGTGGAGATCGTTGATCGATCAGGCCTACCAGGCGATCAACGGGG
>JAFGHO010000011.1 GCA_016930085.1 Spirochaetales bacterium | reverse complement strand
TATACTTTTAAGTGTTCGTATACTTTTAAGTGGCGGAAAGCACCATCATTTTTTTCCGGTGACGAAAGGTACCTGTCTATGAAACAAAAAAACAAGGTAGAAGAAATAATTCGGGCGATCGATAAACAAAAAGGAGAAAAAGAACAGGAAGAACGTATTACCAAGGAATATCTGATCATCGATTGCCAGACCAGGCTGATCGGCATACAGATAGAATATTTGCGTGAAGTACTGGATTTAAAGGACGATAACGAGATATCGCCCATTCCCTTTACTCCCTCCTATATTCTGGGAATCATCAATGTCCGTGGAGAAATCATCCCCGTTCTCGCCCTTTCCGAACTCCTTCACATCGACGAACGGGAACTCAACCTCATGAAGATCGTCGTTATCGAAAACCAGTTTAAAATCTCGTTTCCCATTAAAAACATCGTGGATATGAGGGCGGTCGATGTCAAAGATATCAGGACAATCAAGGATGTGACCGCCAAAAAAGAAGATCAATTCATTTCGGATGAGTTCGATTATCACGGTACGGTGGTCAGCATCATGGATATACCGAAACTTTTTTTATCACACTATATATTATAAAAGATTATGGCGGAAAGTATCGAGATTTTACGATTAAAGATCGCAGACAGATATATCGGATGTTCGCTTGATGAAGTCGAGAAGGTGATCACCGATGTCACCGGATTGTCTTCGGATAAAAAAGGTCCCCGGAAAAAACAACGGAACATATACAGGCTCGGAGACATCCTCCGTATACCCGGTGAAGTAGAGTACAGTTCACTCATCGTACTCGGCAGCGACCCCCCGGTCGATCATATGTTTATCGCGATCCCCCCGGTCACCGATGTCGTTGAGGTTCCCGTTTCACACATATCGGTCGTTCCCGATTATATAAGGCGCAAACAAAAACCCTTTGTCGTATGGGGATTTGTCGTTGTGCAGAAGACAACGGTCATGCTTGTCACCTTTTCCCATTTCACTCATGCCATGATAAAGGACGGATAATATGAGTTTCGATCCCCAGATTGTCGAAATTTTCAAGAAGGCCGCGGCAAAGTGCGTCACCCAGGTGAACAACCTCCTTCTTGAAGCTGAAAAAGAAGGCGGCGGCAGCGAAATATATAAAGCCATAAAGGGCGAGGTACATACCCTCAAGGGAGACGCGAGGATGCTCGGGTTTGAAAGCATCAGTGTAGCCGCCCACAAGCTGGAAGATCTCTTCGGGCTGCTGGAAAAGGAAGAGGCGAAAGCGGACCCCGCGATGTTCAGTCGGGTATTCGATCTCCTCGATGCCATCGATAATGCTGTCGGAAAACTTCCGGACGAGCTGGTTTCGATCGATCTTTCCTCTTTTACACCCGGCGAAGGGTTTAAGGGAGAGGAGCAGGCAATAAACCCGCCGGTCGAAAAAAAAGAGACAAAAACTCCCGCGAAAAAGGATGAAAGCCTCACCGAATCCGATTCGAAAAAGGACAAAAAAGAGAAGAAAATCGAAATCCTCAATATAAACATGAAAAAAATCGACAGTCTGATCGGGATAAGCAGCGCATTCCCGCGATATTCGAACAGGTTTTTATATATCCTCGACAAACTGCAGGGAATAAGAAAAGATATCGCGGCGGAAAATCCGGATCAAGACACGATAGGCGAAATTGACGCGATATTGAGGGATTTTTCTCACGAACTCGCCTTTTATGAACTTGCCGCCAAACAGTTTCAGGATAAAATCACCAAACTGAAACTCGTCCCCCTTTCTTCGATCTTCGATCTTTTTCCCCGGCTCGTAAGGGACGTGGCGGAGAATACCCATAAAAAGATCAACTTTATTATCGAGGGGCGGGACGTCGAACTGGATATCGGGGTCGTGGAAAAACTGAAATCGATCCTTATCCATATTCTTCGGAACGCGGTCGATCACGGCTGCGAACCGCCGGCCGAAAGGAAGAAGGCGGGGAAGCCGGAAAACGCCCGTATCGTTCTCAAGGCCTTCAACAAGGGCGACAATGTGGTCATTGAGATCGGAGACGACGGATACGGGCTGGATGTCGCGGCAATCAGGGAAAAGGCGGTCGAAAAAGGGCTTATCAACAAAGAAAAAGCCCCCGAACTTCCGGACGACCAGATAATTCCCTTCATTTTCGAATCCGGTTTTTCCACAAAGGATGTCGGGGTTTTTTCCGGCCGGGGCGTGGGGATGGACGTCGTCGCGACCACGGTCAAGGAGATGAACGGGGAAATAACGGTAAAAACCCTGAAAAACAAGGGGACGATCTTTTCCATTTCACTCCCCCTCATCAGCTCTTACATACCGGTTACGGTCTTTTCCCTCGGCAACAATCTGTACGCCCTCCCCTCGGCCTATATCAAATACGCGATACGGGTGAAAGAAAACGAGATGTTCGATACCGGGAAACAATGGAAGGTGATGAATATCGAGGATATGGAGATTTCGCTCATCGACCTGAGAGTGTTTTTCAATTTCGGGAACCCGGCGGACGATAAAAACAAGAATGTCATCATCGTCATCTATCAGGATGAGGTGACCGGATTTATCGTCAACGAGATTATTTTCGAGAAGAAAATGCTGATCCGTAAAGTTGCGGGAATGAAAGGAAAACTGGACACGATTATCGGGGCGGTGCTGTCGGGCAAGGAAAAAGCGATTCCCGTCCTGAATGTCCTCTCGCTCTTCAGGCTTCTCAAAAACGGGCAGGCGACGATAACGCGGATCAAAAAAGTGCACGATTATTCAAAGGACTTCGGTACGAAAAAGGTCCTGCTCGTTGAAAATTCCCTCGTCACCCGGAATCTCGAAAAGAAAATCCTCATCAAACACAATCTCATTATCCTCGAGGCCGGTAACGGGAAGGAAGCCGTTCAACTGCTCGAACAGGAAGAAATTAATATGGTCATCACGGATATAGAAATGCCGGTCATGAACGGCGTTGAATTGATCGCCTTCATGAAAGAAAACGACCGTTATAAAAAAATACCGATCGTCGTGATAAGCAGCTATAAAACCTACATCGACAAAGTCGGTTCGATGGGGGTGAATTATTTCATCGATAAAAGCGAGTTTTCGGAAGAATTATTGATGAATACCATTATAAAGGAAAATTTGTTATAATTCCGGCCTTTTATCCCATGCTGATATCGATCCTTGTTTCTTCCGGTGTATTTTCCGGTGTTTCTTCACCGATATTCCTGAAATCCTTGTCGAATTGCTTGATCGCCTTTTCGAGATCGCTGTTCAGCCGCACGATATCGGAAACCGCGATCGTGGTCTGTTTCGAGATCTCGGCCGACTGCCTCGAGTTCGTCGCCATCTGTTTCATGGCTTCGGATACCTGCTCCGAGCCCTTTTCCTGCTGTTTGATCGACAGATCGATCTTCTGCGTAAACGAATAATTGTCATTGATGATTTCGATAATGCCTTCCATCGTTTCGTTTACCCCTTTCGCGACGCTCCCGCTTTTGACCACTTTTTCCGATTCGATTTCACTGAAACTAATGATCGAATCGATGAAATTCTGTATTTCATTCGCTGCCTGTTCCACTTTTTTCGCGGATGATATCGTCTCTTTGGAAAGCTCCCGTATTTCCGCGGCGACGACGGAAAATCCCTTTCCCGCTTCACCCGCGCGGGAGGCTTCGATCGAGGCATTGATCGAAAGCATATTGGTCGCGTTTGCCACCTCCTTGATGATCTCGACCATTTCATTGATCAAGACCGACCGCTTGCCGAGTTCCTTGATGTTGACCGCGTTTTCCTTGCTGATCTTTCCGATTTCCTCGAGCTGGTCGACCGCCTCCATGAGCTGTTTTTTCCCAGATTCAAGCGATTTTACCGCCTCCCCGCTTGCCAGAACGAGCTCGCTCGCGTTCTTGGTAATCTGTTTCGCCGTTATGGAAAGCTCCTCCATGGTGGCGCTTACTTCGGTGATGCCGCTCGCGTTAATGTTCGCGCTGTTTGCCTGTTCCTGCGCCGCGGCCTGAATCTCCTTTGAGGTCGAGTTGAGGTTCATGATGATCGTCTGCATATTGTTCGACACGTTCTGAAGGTTGGAAAGCATGGTATTGAAGGTTTTTCCCAGTACCCCAATTTCATCCTTTTGTTTCACATCGACTTTTTTCAGTGACTTGATCTTGCCCGCCGATATTTCATTGAGCAGCACGATAACCGAATTGAGCTTTTTTCCGATCCTGTTCCCGAAAAGCGAGAAAATCGCGATGATGACGACACTCAACAGAATGATCTGAATGATCAGACCCAGAAGCTGGGTGTTCCTCGCCGAGACGATATGTTTATCGGTATAATAAATTTTCAGGGTCCCCAGCTTTTCACCGACATGCGAGATGGGGATCTCCCTTTCGAAAAAACTGTTCTCTAATATTTTATCCGTTTCCTCGTTTTTGACATATGTCCGGCTGAAGCCTTCCTTATCCGCGTATTTCCCTATCATCTCGTCTCCCTCGTTATATAAAACGGCCAGTATATTCGAGTTCAGCATCTGGACCTCCATCAGGGTCAGCACCTGATCCGTGTCGGATTCCCAGACCGGCTCGTCCATGATCTGCGGCAGGCTTTTAACCGCGATATCGGCCTCCGTTTTCATGGTCGCTTCCAGCTGGCTGATTGCATTGATAAAGGAAAAAAGCCCGAACACCGTCAACACGGATACCGTCAGGGCGATCTGTATGAGAATAATTTTGGTGGCTAATTTCATATTAATTCTCCGCTTTCACTCTATAATACTTCATAAAGAATTCTATAGAGATTTTAAAAAAAAGCAAGAAAACTCCGTTTTTTTTTTGGCCCTCACCGGGCGGCGGATATCTTTTCATTGTCGAAAGCCCTGTTCGGGAGAAACCATTACCGGATTTTTCACAATCCATTCATTTTAATTTGAATTTGAGACCGAAATTTATTAATCTATTAACGGGACGATCCTCAGGTCTTTTTCGAACAAAGACGTGAAGGAAGAATTTATCACCGGACAGAGAGGTATGTTATGAAAAAATTAACGATTATATTGATCCTGTGCGCCGCCGCATGTTCCCTTTCCGCGCAGCCATTGAGAATCGGCTATTATCAGTTTGAACCATATATCATCTTCCAGGGAAAAAACCAGATTCCCGGCGGGCCGATCGCCGAGTACTGGCAGGAGTACCTGATTCCCGCCTTGAAGACGAACGTCGAATGGATCGGTCCGCTGCCGTTGCTCCGGCTTCAGAAATATTTCGAAAACGGCGGCGTCGACGCCATTCTGGTTTTTCCCAAAGACGATTCACTCACCGGACGGTACCGTTATCCGCAGAGTCCCTTTATGATCGGAAGACCCGGACTCTCCTTCCTGAAGGATTACCCCATTACAGCCGTTACGAGAAAAAGCGATCTGTACGACATGGAGATAAGCTACGTCAAGGGCGGGTTTCTCCCCCCGTTCCTCGAAAGTGAGGCGATCATCATCGACTACACGACAAAGGAAAAATACCTCGCGACGAATCTGGACATACTGCTCAAAAAGCGGGTCGACGCGGTCTTCGCGCTCGATGTCGTCACCATCCTCTACGAAGCGGACAAACACGGCCGCGGCGATCAGATAAAAACATTCGTCCTTCCCACCGAATATATCGGCCTCTATACCGTTTTTTCCTCGTCTGAGCAGGGGCAGAAAATGCTCAGGCTGTATAATCCCGCGAACGACCGGTTATACCGGGAGGGGGTTTTCGAGACACTGACGGAAAAATATATCCCTGAAAATTACAGGAAGGCGGGACGATAATCAGGCAGCCATTTCAGACAGCCATTTCAGGCAACCATTGCCGAGGGCGTCCTGTTTTTGCAAAAACGACAACCTCCATCCTTAAAAAAAATGAGACACGGGTTAACGCGGATTCACACTTATTTTTTTAATCCGTGACAATCGGCGGCGATCCGTGTCTGTTTTGTTCTTTTTCCCAACCTCCGTCCCCGTCACAAAAAAAAAGACACGGGCCGGCATTATGACAGAATAAAACTTCTTTTTCATCCATGCCGGTCCGTGTACGACAATTGCCGGGACCGCCTTCTATACGGGAAACTCTCCCGGAATAACGCGCCCCGTTACGGCCGTGACTCCCGTTACCATTTCGGTTTCGGATACACCGGGTCCGCCGTTGCCTTGTTTTCCGGCCCGATCACCTCGAATATCCCGTTCTGCCACTGGCCGACCTCACCCGAGTGGCATTCCGTTGCAAGCAGGTGCTGGTCGTCGAACCACGTGGGACCCAGAACCGTGTCGAACTTCTCCGTCTCGAAGATGTCCCTGATCTTTTTCTGGTCGAGGGTTCCCGCCTTTTCGACCGCCTGCTTGAAAAACTGGAGGGAGGCGTAGTAGAGGTTGTGCCCCCACCAGTCGATGATGTCTTCGCCGTAGCGCGCGATGAGCTTGTCTGCGAGTTCCTTGTGACCGGGCGAGCTTTTCTCGTTCCAGGCGCCGAATGACATGACACCCTCGGCGGCCGGACCAAAGGCTTTCTGGAAGAAGGTAAAATTGCCTCCGGGACCGCATATAAAGGACTTCGGGTTGAATCCGAGCTGTATGCACTGGCCGACCGCAAGCAGATTTTCATCCGGGTACCCGAAACAGAGAAAGGCGTCCACGTTCGCAGCTTTCGCCTCATTGATGATGCCGGACATGTCCTTGATGCCCAAGGGAAAGCTTTTGACCAGGGCGACATTGATCCCCTTCAGGGCAAGCTGGGGAACCGCGACGCTCGAATACTCGATCCCGTGGTTGTTCGCCATAAAGGCGATCGCTGCGGATTTAACCCCGACGCGTTCATAAATTTCGGCAAGGACGGGAACCTGGTTGTGGTCGGAAAAACTGAGGGGGACGAAAAGGTACGGGAGACCGGCGATGATCTCCTTGATTTCCGTGGCGCCCCCTTCCGCCGCCAGGAGCAGATAGCCGTACTTGTTCGCGACCGGCGCCGCTTCGAAGAGCATTTCCGTGCCGGCCGGCCCCATGATGAAGTCGACCTTGTCTTCCACGATCAGCTTTTCGAGGTTTCTGACCATGATCTCCGGATTGCTCTCGTCATCGTAGATGATCGTTTCGATCGGGAGTTTCTTGCCGTACTCCTTGACATAGATTCCCCCGTCCGCGTTTACCTCGTCGACCCACATCCTGTAGATCGGACCCCAGGCCATCTGATCGTAGATCGCGAACGGGCCTTTGAGTGAGCGTGAAGCCCCGATCACGATCTTTGTTTTCTCCTCCTTTGACACACAGGCGGTAAACAAAAGCGCGATCGATACAATAAAAAAGACACAGCAGATAAAAAAACCGCTTCTTCTCATATATTCCTCTCCTTATTAATTAAAATATGTAACACTTCTCCCCCGACCGCTTTCCCGCGGCCGGCGTATGATATCGACAATCTTCTTTTCGACCCCTTCTCCCACCTCCTTTCAGCTTTGATTGCCCGTGCGTTTTCCATTCCCGAACGGCTTATATTGCGCTTCAGGTGTTCGACACCGTTTTCTTGCGTTTTTCTTTATTCAGATGGAAACACGGCCTCCTTTATATGAAAGTATATGAAATTATTTTTTTGATTCAAATCTTTGGTGTGATTTTTTATGTTTTTCCGGCAAATTCCTGATGTTTTTGCTTTTTTTTATACGCGGGCATGACCGTATGATTGAAAAATAACGGAAGCACGGATGGAAAACACTTAATGTTCCACCACAACGATATCGTCATTGTCGGCGGTCAGGTTTTCACCGCCCCCCCTTGTGACCAGAAAGGTGTTTTCGATTCCCACCATCCCCCTATCCGGGACGGCGATCTTGGGTTCGACGGCTATCATCATATGCTCGGCGAGCACCGCATCCGATTTCCCGTTAATGACCGGGTATTCGTCGATCGCCATCCCGATTCCGTGGCCGAGAAACGTGACGCGGTTCGATCCGTATCCCATAAAAACGTCTTCACACCCGGCGGGAATCACCACCTTTTCCATGATATCGGAATAAATATCGGAGACCTTCTTTCCCGGAACGAGCTGCCGCCTCGTCCTTTCCTGGATGTCGAGACACAGGCGGTGTTTTTCGAGGACCTCCTCCTCCGGCTCCCCGATCGAAAAAATCCTTGTCTTGTCCACATAATACTCGTCAAAAGGATAGCCGCAATCGATGTAGACGAGATCTCCCCCGCGAAGCCGCCGGTCGCTTCCCAGGTACGGACAGGCAGGAGATTTTCCCGCCACCCCGCCGGGTCCTTCGAAAGGAACGGGGGCCAGGGCGCTGGTCCCGAAACAGATATTGCCGAAAAGGATCTCGGAAACCGGAGAACTCAGGCGGGTTAAGCATTGACGGGAGCGAAGCGAGGATTCATGAAAGAGTTTCAGCCCCAATTCCCATTCGGTGATGCCCGGCACGAGCAGTTCCGGGATGAGGGAGGTGATTTCCACGCTTATCCCGGCCGCCTTTCGCATTTTGGCGATCTCGTAATCCGATTTTATCGAACGTATTTCCGAAAGGTCCCCGGAGGCATCGTAAAAGTCGATATCCGCCGCATATTTTACCAGACGCCGGTATTGCATGAGAACCATGGCCGGTTCGTTCAATCCGATTTTCGTCTTCCGGGTACGCTCCCTTGCGAGAAAGGGCGCGATATCGTCGAAGCGCCGGAAACCGATAATCTTCTCCAGGGGAGATTCCTGAACGGCCCTGTCGAGGTTTCTTCGAACGAACAATACCGGCTCGCCCGATTCAGGTACAAAAAGGACGCCGTTTTGAATCGTCGCGGCGAAATAGAACATACTGACGGGATCGAAAAGAAGAACGCCGGAACTCCCGATTGCGGCGCATTTTTCTTTGAGCCGCCCGATCCGGCGGTCGATTTCATCGCGCGGAACAAATGATTGTCTCATCGACTGCCTTTCATGGTGAATGTTGCCGCGTCGATCACGAAAAGATTCAACCGTATCCATTCAGAATTGGATGGGTCCGTAGTAGCCGCTTTCGTCACGTCCGTTCCGTTTACGGAGAACGACTTCCACCTCGACGCCGATAAACCGCCTTCCGAATCGTGTGTCCGCACGGGACTGGTACCGAAGGACATAACGGGGATCATCCCGCGAGATGATATGATCGACGCATGCATTGATGCCGTCCGGCGCGTAAAATGAATATGCCTTTCCCGCGGTCTCCTCGCAGAGAAAACGAAGATCTTCGTGGGGGTCTTCGTTTCCGAAATTGAGGATATAAAAACCGATATGATTGTTGTTCAGGTACTGAAGCAATTCCATGAGGGTGTAATCGGAATAGGGAAGGCCGGAGACGGCGCCTTGCGTCATAAAGATGACAGCCCGCTTGTACCTGCTCCCGAGCAGCCTGGTCGCGGCCATCCTCACCCCCGTATCGAACTTCCAGTCGGAAGAAAAGGCCCCGGCGGCAATCGAATCCATCTTCACGAGCCGGGTGGCCTCGCGGCCCGCTTCGAGTACGGCATTCAGTCCGGCCGAAACGATCGAAATACCCCCCGCTTTCCCGAGGCGGTCATATATCGAGTTTGCCGCTTTGACGAAATCATTTTTTGAGGTTTCAGCCTCCTTCGATTTTTCAAGAAGCAGCACGATCTCCGCCACCGGGACTTCCCGGACGCTTTGATACAGAAAAGCCTTTTCCATACCCACCGGTTTGTATGATTCGGTTATCACAAAATTTTCCTTTTTCAGGCCCACAACCGGATTACCGGCTCTGTCTTCGACGGCGACATCCAAAAACACTTCGGGGAAATTCTGCGACTCGATCCGTTCGATCTGTACGAAAATACCCTGGGAAAGGGCGGACATGGGAGTCAATGCCAGCACCTTGTTCGCGTTATGATCGACGGCAAAAACATCCGCGTTGGGATCCCGGCTTATATGAAGAAACCGTTCCGCCCGATCTCCGATCCCGCCGACCTCACTCCACTGCTCGTTCGGTATATCGAGTTTCACGATCCTCGTCGCTTCGGCAAACATCCGCGTGTCCGCGACAAAAAGCGTCTCCGCATCCGTGAAGAAGATGCCTTCCGGCCCTTTCAAGAAATTACGGCCGTATGAAGTGATAAGATTCCCACTTTCGTCAAAAACGAATATTTGTTTGAGGATGTTGTCGGCGACATAGACATTTTCCCCATTAATAGCGATGCCGGTCGGTCCTTTGAGTTCGGGGCCGCTTTCCTTTCCGGTCCCGATCGACAGAATGTAATTACCATCCTGATCGAATTTGACGGCCCGTTTGGTGCCGTAATCCGTCACATAGAGATACCCCTTCCCGTCCATGGCGAGAAACTGCGGGCCGAGCAGGTTCCCCTCCCCGATGCCTTTTTCTCCGATTATTTTCAGTTTCTCTCCTTCGAGGGTGCACTTCGCGATCCGTGACCCCTCATACTCACTCACGAAAAGAAATCCGTCGTCCGTCCTGAGTACATCGAAAGGATGATCGAATCCCTCGATCCCCCCCCTGAGGACATCGATAACGGTCCCGTTCGCGTCGATATGGACGATCTCGTTTGTTCCGAAGGCCACAATATAAAGCGTTCCGTCATCGAGCGGCCTCACCGACGTGGGCCGCCTGAAGGGGTAATAGCCGCTTGCCGCCGCATCGACAACCGTCGAAATAACGAGCGGCTCTTCCGGCAGGAGGTGGGCAAGAAGCCCGCGCCTCGCGCTTATCACCTGCACAATATTCTCTAAAAGCGCGCTTCCCTTCTCGAGATCGAGAATGGCGTTCCATTCGTTCAGCGCGGCGTTCTCGAATCCGGATTTATACAGGGTTCTTCCGAGCCAGATTCGCTCCGTCACATTGTTCGGCTTCAAACTCAATGCCTTTTCGAAATAAAAAACGGCCTGATTATAATAGCCGTTGTGGTATGCGCGGACGCCCCATTGAAAATTTTCTTCTGCATTGACGGCGGCCATATCGATTCCCTGGGAAAAGCCGGCGGCGCACAATGAAACGAAAGCGATAATGAGGATGGAGTGTTTAACCTTGACGACGCACAGGATCATACGGGTAAATAACGATTTCACATGTCCGAGTATATCAGAATCATGCAAACGTATCTACACTATGATTTTCTTCCGGCTCGATCTGGATATCCCCTTTCAGGCCCAGATAGAGAATCGATTTGATCATTTTTTCATCAATCACCGGATATTCATGTTCCTGCGGTACTGACTGGTTGTATAATTGTGGCAATTGCATCAAACCTTCAATTTTCATACTACTACCTTCTGTTTCATGTATCGACAGGCAAAGGAACATACTTTACAGGTTTTTTTGGCCGGGTCTTCCCGGAAACAGTCCGGTATTCCCGGCTTTTTTTTACCGGTTTATAATGAGGAGGTCACTATTTTGAGATGCCGGGATATTTCCTTGTTCTTTGGAAGAAGTTCGAGCGCCTTTCTCAAATACCCCTGCGCTTCGAACGGCCGTCCGATTTTAAAATGCGCCCATCCGAGAGAGTCCAGATACGATGGATTGTTCGGGCTGATATTCACCGCCTTCTTGCAGAGGTGCAGCGCTTTCTCTTTGTCGATTTCCTCTTCCGCGTAGATAAATCCCAGCGAGTTCAGGGCGTTCGGATATTCGGCGTCCAGAGACAGGGAGTGACGAAGGTTTTTTATACTTTCGTCCACTTTTCTCAGCAGATAGCAGATATGGCCCAGCGAGGCGTAAACCTGCCGCGAACGGACACCGCCCTCTATGGTTTTCAGAAACTCGAACTCCGCGAGCCGGAACCGCCTCGTTTTCGCGTAAATATACCCTAAAATCATCCTGCACTGGTACACATGAACGAAACTCCGGTGGGTGCTGACAATCTGCTCGAGATACATGAGGGCATCGTCATAGTGTTCGAGCTGGGTAAGCGTGAGTCCCATGAAATAGGCGAATTCGAGGTTTTCCGAGGCATCGATACCCGTCCCCCTGAATTCTTTGAGGGCAAGGTCATATCGTTTTGCCTCATAGAGCCGTTTTCCCCGTTCAAAGGTATAACTCATCCGTCTCCGCCTCCTTTCCAGAATTCCGTCATCCGGTACCTCTGAAGCGAACATCCGTTTCCGGGATGTATATCGACAGGTGAAATGGAAATCATTCCTTTTTTTACCGTATAATCATCGGACCATTTTTGTAACGGTGTCTCCGGTTCCCCCCCCATGAAAAAGCAGTAGAGCGCGTCATCCGGTCCGTTGAAGGTCTGGAGGACATCACGGTAATTACGTATCGACGGAAAGGTGATCGCGGCCTCCATGCCGTTCCCGGAAACGGCGGGAAAATTGATATTCAAAAAGTGATCATTCGACCATAAACGGCAAAACGTTTCGGCATTCCGGGAAATAAATCCGGCCGGCTCATCGTAACAGGCGGAGGCGTCCCTCGAACACAGGGACGCGGCGAGTGAGGGAATCCCCATGAGGGCACCCTGCCGGGCGCCGGCGACCGTTCCGGAATAAATGATATCCGTTCCGAGATTGGGACCGGCGTTGATGCCGGAAATCACGAGGTCGACCGGTTCCGTGATCAGGCCTTTTATCGCGACGAGGACGCAATCCGCAGGCGTCCCGTCACACATAAATGACCGCTCACCCTTCTTTCGAACGACGATGGGACCTCTGAGGGTGATTGAATGGGAGCAGGCACTCCGCTCGCAGGACGGGGCACAGATCCAGACCTCGTGATCCATCGAGAGCGCCGCCTTAAGGCTCATCAATCCCCGGCCGGCAATGCCGTCGTCGTTTGTCAACAATATTCGCATAATTTATCCCTCAAGAACACCTTCTTATAAATATCCATAGCTACGATTCGATCAGGCGGCGCCGCGACGCCTCAATCTAAAAAATCGCGCCTGCCGCGACATTCATACGGCATAAAAGATACCATTATAATCGAAACAAATCAACAGACACAGTACCGTATGGCGTTTTCCATACTTGACTCGATACGGATAAAATATTATTGTAGGGTCTACATTTCATAGAGAAAGGATAATGAATAGTTATGTCAAAAAATCACCGCGGCAAGGGAATCATTGAAAAATACAGACACGGAAGAGGGACATGCCCGATCTGCAAACGAACCGGCGTTAAAATCGTTTATGAAAGAGACGTTGAAAGTAAAAAAATGAATATCTGCAAGATATGCAATGTCGGCCTCACCAAAAAAGAAGAAGCAAAAAAAGCGAAACAGGCCGTTGAAGAGCCGAAAGCCGCAGCAAAGGTTGAAGTAAAAGCTGAAGTAAAAGCCGAACCGAAGGTTGAAG
>JAFGHO010000010.1 GCA_016930085.1 Spirochaetales bacterium | reverse complement strand
GCATGTTAATGCATCGAACGCACTGCTGGCAGCAACATTCATGCCATGTCGATTATAACGAATGCCGGCAGGTCTTCTTTCGGATCGTGTAAACGAAAAAAGACAGCCGGCGTTTATAGATACATACGCTTTTTCGTCAACAAGAGAGCACTCGGAAACGATCGCTCTCTTTTTTTATTGAAAACAACCGTTATAGTCACTACATTTATTCAAGCGACAATAACGAAAACGCGTATATATTCGAACGGTAAGAATTTCAGGCTAAAGGCAATACCGGCTGAGGATTTGCCGTGACACGCAGACGGAGACCCGTCTTTAGTGCGGTTTTCTCATGTACATGTTCTAAATAACATAAATTGTTAATTAGTTCCTGTGGATTAATTATTTAAACTAAAAAGGTAATATAGATTCAATTAGGGAATATATGCAACGTTGTCATCTGTTACAGCAAACCTTTTGTATACTTGAAAGTAGGATATCAATATGAACTGATCATATAAAAAAAGGTTGAAAATTCGAGATAGTTTACGGATTTTTTCCGTTTTCAATGAGAAGGGCTTCGATTTCCCTTATCGTATCGAGCCGTAAAAGCCTGCGGGCGAGTCTTTTTGCCTGCCGGACGGACATGCGCCGGATATGTGCTTTAAGCGCGTTTATATTTTTCGGCGATACGCTGAACCTGCGTATTCCGATCCCCACAAGAAAAGGAAGAATCCGTATATCCGAGGCGATCTCCCCGCAAAGGGTGGGTGTAACGCCATGCCTCGAACAGACGGCCATGATACGGTTCAAGATCTTGAGAATCGCGGGGTGGTATGAGATATAATGATCGGATATGGCTTCATTAGTGCGGTCCACACCCAGTGTGTATTGAATGAGATCGTTCGTTCCGATGCTGACCAGCCTTGTTTCTCTCAAAAGCGATTCGAGAATTTCGACGGCGCATGGGAGTTCGATCATCGCCCCTGTTTCCGGCGATACCGAGCAGGGGGTCTTTTCTTTTTCCAGTTGATCGATACATTCGCGAACGATTTTTTTTGCCTCGCAAAAATCATCGAGTGAAGCGACCAGTGGAAACATGATCTTCAGGTTATACCCGTCACCTGCACGGAGCAACGCTTTCAGCTGGGTCGTAAAAATCTCGGTATTCCTGAGAGAAAACCGGAGTGACCTGAGCCCCAGAAAGGGATTCGCCTCGCTGACATGGGCGTAATAGGAAAGCAGTTTGTCCCCGCCCACATCGAGGGTTCTGAAGACGACCTCCCTCCCCTTCATCACCTCTAGCACCTTCCGATAAACCCTGTACTGTTCTTCCTCTGAAGGAAACGAGTTGCGGATGATAAACGGAAACTCGGTTCGATACAGTCCCACGCCGTCGGTGCTGGTTTTTTCGATCAACTCGAGTTCGCTCAACAGGTTGATGTTTGCAAGGACAGTGACGGGCGTCCTGTCGGCCGTAACGGTCTTCCCGGTGTCATCGTGCATCGTTTCCTTTGCCTGCATCATGGCCTCGAACAATTCACGATAATGCTTCTCGGTATCCGGTGACGGAAAGATATAGAGTACCCTCTGGTTGCCGTCGAGAAGAAGCGGGGTGTCTTCGGGAATCGAGAAGATTCTGGTGTCCTCGATATACAGGACCGGAATATTGAGTGAACGGGCGAGGATGGAAACATGGGAAGTAAGCCCGCCCCTGAACATGATAATCCCGGCCGCGTTCTGGGCGGCCAGTTTAAAGAGTTGTGACGGCAGGAGTGTATCACAGAGGACGATCTGTCCGCCGTAGTCGGATCCTTCACGGTCGCCGCACAGATTCGAGAGAAGCCGGTGCCCAAGATCGAGGACATCCTGCGTTTTTTCCTGGAGTTTCGGATTGTCACTCTGTGAAAACAGGGTGACGAAATGCTGAACGACTTCGGTCACGGCCTCAAAAGGCGGCGCTCCTCCGAGTATTTTTTGCTCCATCTCGCCGGTGAAACTGGAATCTTTGAGCATGAGAAGATGCGCGCTGAAAATAAGCGAGGCGATATCATAAAGTCTGGCCTGGAGGGATTCCTGGAGGTCTTTCAACTGTGTTTCCGTCTCCCCGAGGGCTTTCCGAAAATCTCCCAGATGTTTTTCCCTTTCGGCCGCCGTCATGCCGCTTTTCGGACATTTACCATCGGTGTAACGGGAATTGTCCACGTTATCGCTTTCCGATTCACGAAACCATTTCATCACATTACTCAATCGGACCGAGTTGCCGCGGGCGACACCTGACGACACGGAAATGCCTTTGAGAAAGGACGGCGGCGGCCCCTCCTGTTTTCTGGAAGCGGACGCGGCGGGTGAGTGCATATCGAGGAACAGTTGCGCTGAATCGATCGTCGCGGACAACTGGGCCGCGATCGCGTTCAGGGCCTTTTCGTCGGTGACGGTAAAATGATCCGGCGACGGATGCTGGACCACGAGGACCCCGAGCCGCTGTATCCCACGGTAAAGGGGAACCGCGAGAAACGCGTCCGATTGTTTTTCCCGGGTAAGGGGAAGGTATTTGAAAAAAGGGCTGTCCGAACCTTTTGCCACGCGAATCGTCCTCATTTCCCTGAAAACGGCTCCGGTAATACCCTCTCCCGGTTTCAATGTCGTTTTTCCGACCGCGGTATCGGCCAGACCGAATGTGGCGCGAAGAACGATCATATCGGAGGCTTCATCGTAGAGGTAGATCGAACAGACCGATGCGTTCATGTGGCGGGCGATCATCTTCACCACCCGCGAAAGGAAATCCCTGAGGTCGGTCGTTCCGTGAAAAAGAGAGGAGAGCTGACTGATGTTCCATATCAAATCGACGTTGTCCGCGGACTTCATACGTGGAAGTATACGATATCCGACGTATATTGTCGAGTGACCGGTCGCGGCCGTACTGACGGGCATTGTAACAATGAGAAAAAGAGAGTACAATAATAACGGGAAAAAGAAAACCGTCCGGGGTAGTGCCGCCTGCATGTATTGTCATGGTATCGATTTATTATTGAAGGGGATGCGTTATGTCTGACAAAGAGCGAATGGCCGCGCTCGAAAAAGAGCTTGGACTGAAAAAACAGAACAGATGGCTTTATCTTTTCGGAATAATCCTTTTGGTCCTCATCATCGCGGTCGTGGGCGCCGACCTGCTTCTGAACCAGTGGAAATCGGTCACGAAGGGACTCAATCCTCAGGAAGTGGTCGAGTTGTTCTATTCCGCGGTCAACAAACTCGATTCCTTTACAATCACCCACGCGATCGATCCGCGCTATGTCACCGCCTTTCACAGCAGAATCGTATTGAACACATTAAGCGGGAATATTACCAACATGCAGGATATATCGCATATCAATCGGCATGTCGCATCGAATGCCGTCGTCTACAGCCCGGAACAATGGTTCAAAAAAGGCAGACCCCCGCTTGTCTCCGGCGAACGCGTTCTGGGAATCGACAACCTCGTTATCAGGAGATTACATCACAGCCGGTACGAGGTGACCTACGATTATTACCTTACCGGCGTTCCCGAAGAGGGAAAACCCGTACTGCCGTTCGCGACAAGGTGCGTGGATATCTGCTCTCTTGATAAAAAGACGGGCGACTGGCTGATCGTCGGAATCGATCAGATCTCCGAGACCCCGCTTGCCCTTGAATAACATAGCGCGCAACCCTTCGATTATCGCGCGCAATCCTTCGATTATCGCGCGCAATCCTTTATATATAACACGTCGCCCTGATGTCCCTCCGTCCAGTCCTGCAAGCAACGATTCGGTAATTTCATCAACAGGGGACCGGTTCCGGCTGTTCGCCCGGCACCACTTCATGATCGAACCCGACGAACTTTTCGCCGCTCTGCCAGAGGGCCGGTTTTATGAAGTTGTATTTCGATGAATCGATCGACGCCCAGCTCGAATCGGCAAAAATACCTCAGGTGTCGCCCGTGTTCGGATTCAGGCACCAGAAGGTGTGGTTTTTTTTTGTATTCTGAAATCAAGTCACGGAGGTATCCCATCCATTTTGTATTGACGCCGTCCATTTTGCCTCCCCATTCACCGATCAAAAGGGGTGCGGTGTTTTCCCGGTAAATGAAAAACCAGAAGTGTTCCCAGACCGTGTCCATGGTTTCCCGTGTAAAGTTTCCTTCGAACCACGGCTGGTTGTACACCGAAGGACCGTAATCGTGCGGGGAGTAGACGAGTCTGTCCTGACGGCCGCCCGGGTCGACGGGGTTATCGCGGACACCCATGAGATTGCCGTCCCACCACGTCCCGTGCACGGTCAGGTCCAACCAGTCGGGGAGGGTCACCCCAAGTTTTTGGGAAATGTTGGGGGTATCCGGATCGATATAACTCCCGATTCCCTCGACGAGAATGAGGAGATTGGGATTTTCGCGAGGATGGTGGAGGCGATATCCGCAGAAGCCTTTCTCCAGTCGTTCGCGTCGTTTGAATCGTCCCATTTCACATCCACACCGCTGTTGCCGTTGTGCGGTTCGTTACTCAAATCCGCCGCAAGAACGGCATCGGTATCCTTATACCTGCTTTATACATTGTTTACTATAACTTCCCGGAATTATATACAAGCCGTTTACCTATTTTTATAGGATATTAAAAGAGGACCGCAGGCGCCGTTGCCTGAGACACGGGGCGGAGGACGCGGTCTCCGGTACAATATTCATGCTTTTTTTTTTCCGCTATTGATTCATTACGTTTTTTTCATTTATAATTATCGAAAAGGCTCCTTGTTTCTTCCCGCTTCTTTTAACGTTTACCGAACGAAAGAATTGGGAGCTGAACCACTATCGAAGAATGATGGAAGGAGAAATCCCATGGCAAAAACCAAGGATAAGTCGAAAAAAAACGAGAAGAAAAAACCCCAGCACAACCTGAAGGAAAAACGAAAGGCAAAAAAGGAAAAAAAGACACAGCAATAATCCGGACCTTCCGTTTCGCGCCTTGTCGGATAAATGATGCCGGAAAATCGCTTCCGGTCATTAATGTATCGTCGCTTTACGGTTCGCACCCCCGGTAATTCACGACCGGTCGTTGTTATCGCCCGAATAAAAATCCTGCCTGGTCAGTGAAAACTGGCACATGTCGATATAGGTGTCCTTTTCCAGCACCGCTCCCCGCGCGTTTCCCTCCCGGGTGAAACCGGCCTTTAGCGCCACCTTTTGCGATGCGATATTGTCCGGATGCGTCCGTATTTCAAGCCGGTTGACGTTTTTTGCACTGAACAGATAGCCGCATAAAAGCTTCACCGCTTCCGTCATGATTCCTTTGCGGCGTTTTTTCTCTTCGAACAGGCGGTACCCTATCTCGTATGAACTAAAATACGCGACGCTTTTAAAAAAATTGATATACCCCAGAATGGCATCTTCCTTGTCGACAATCAGCAAGCGGCCGAAATTGTCGTCCCAGCATCCGTTTTCTTTATACCGTTTCCGCATAACCGATTCGGGCTCGAGTCCCATGTAATAGTAATCGCCCCTGTTTTCTATGTCATTGTAAAGCGCTTCGAACGTCTCGATGTCCTTTTCCCGCATGACCCGCAGGTTTATCATTTTTCCTTTTATCATTGTATACTCCTCATCTCGTCTTGTCTCTGTGATATCCGGCCGTCAGCAGAAACGGTCGATCAGGCCGACATAATACCGGGCGATGAGAAGGGCGTCGACGATATCGATCGTCCCATTGCAATTGGCATCCGCCCGGCTTTGGTCGAAATTCGATGGCGCCAACCCCACATAATACTGGGCGACCATCAGGGCGTCCACGATATCGATCGCCCCATTGTTGTTCACATCCCCGGCGTTCTGCTGCTGGGGTGGGGCGTTCTCGCCGATAATCCGCACCATGTCGACGGGGATTGCCGCACCGCTCGAGTTCGCGTTCCGATTTCCCGTTATCCTTACTTTCAGGATATGGTTTCCCTGTTGTAAATCGGGACTCGACCAGACCTGCGCCTGTTCCAGGCGCGATGAGGAATAATAATCGATGAGAGTCTCCGTTCCGCCGTCGATCGATACGGCCGCGATACCGTGATTCGACGCGGTTGCAGCGAAGATTTCGATCCTTGTCCCGTGGAATCTCACCTGATAATAGTCACCCGCGTCGCTGTTCCAGTGATTGTCGTTCATATACGCCCCGGACTGACTCCCGTAATCCCAGGACCCGACATACTCGAACTGATTGTCGCCCGTTCCCGTCGTATTGTCGTTGACCGTCGTAATTTCTCCCGTGGCGCCGCCGCTTTCCACACCCGAAATAACGTAGGTGGTGATCGACTGCGCTCTGGCGGTGGATGAAAACTGTTTAGCTGAAAGTGAAATATCGGAAAGCCGGGTGTAATTTTCCGATGATGACGTCCGATAAACGGCCGCGGCCGATCCCACGGTATCGAATCCGCTTACATTATAGGTATACGAAATATCGCTTCCCGACGCGTTCCGCTGAACGATCACCAGTTTTTTGTCCGCGGTCCCCATAAAGGCCACGGCTTCCGAATTATTGATATCGATCATGACGTATCCGGGACGTATCGCCTTCGAGTACTGGGCCACAGCATAATATTTTTTCGTCAGATAGGAGGCTTCCGTTCCGTTTTCGAAATCGGCATGAATCAATCCCCAGTTTTTATTGAGGCTAAGCTGCGCCTGTTCGCTTTCCACCGCCTGCCAGAAAATCCATCCGTCGGGCCGCATTTCCCGCATGTCCCTGGTAATTCGCATCGCGATATCGAGCCCGGGCACGATGTCGTTATGATTGTGGGGATATTCGTCAAAGGGCGCACTCGCCCCGCTTCCGTCGCATTCGGACTGCCACAATAATTTTCCGTCCCGTGCCGCGATATCGTGCAATTCGGACCTGCGGGAGCCGCTGTACACGTGGGTGTTGATCTGATAGATACGGGATTTTGTCGTTGCATCATAGGAATTATATGAATCGATCGTATCGTCGATGCCCGTTTCATCCATGGCCGCTATTTTCGTCGAAAGCCCCTTCTCATCGAGTTTCGACTTTACTTCACGGATGATATCTCTCTGCAGGTTTTTGTCGAAATGGCAGCCTTCCTGTCCTCCGTTCGCACTCCACCAGCCCGCATTGGGCTCGTTCATCGGCTCGAGCGTTCTGAAGGTGATTCCCCAGTAATCCCGAAAGTGTTTGACCACCTCCGTAAGGTAATCGGCGAAATCATCGTAATAATCGCTTCTCAGATTGTTGCCGCCGCCGCTTGCGCCTGAGGCGCACCCGCTGACCGTCATCCAGTAAGGGGGCGAATTCGAAAATGCCTCGGCGATAAACTCATCCGCCGCTATTCTTTCTTTGGCCGCCTGGAGTATCCGGCGTTGATTCTCATCGGCGGACCAGTCGTACCCGCTTGCGGCCGACGGTTTGAAGCCTTCCATCTCCTTTCCGAACCCCATGTGATTGTGATCCGGGGCGTCTCCGCCGCCTATATTGTAGCGGATCAGATTGAGCCCGAGGCCTTTTTCAAGATCAAAAAGCAAATCCGCTATTTCGTTTCTTTTTGCCTCCGACCATCCGCCGATCACGTTCCCGAACCAGCAAAGCGAGGTCCCCCACCCTTCCGTTGTCTGGTAACGGACGGACGGATTGACGACGACCGTTGTCTGGGAAACCAGCGGCAGGCATGGGACCAGAAGAAAAACGACGGCGGCGACAATGATTGAAGCTGTTTGTTTTTTTTCCGACATGACATTTACTTCCTTTTGTTTTAATGTTCGATTGAAACAGGATTTATTATATCCGGAAATACACGTTCATGCAACATAATTCGGCGGGGAGGGATGAAGTGCCGTTTTTCTATCCCGGGGCCGGGCGGATTGCGGGAAACGGCGGTCCGTTTCATCCCTCACGTCTGTACCGGCAGCCGGGAAATTATTCCGACATAGTATTGGGCGACGAGGAGTGCGTCGACGATGGTGATTTCACCGTCCCCGTCGACATCGCCCGTTTCCGGTTGAGCGGTAAAGGCTTCCGGATCGAGACCGACATAATATTGCGCGATGAGGAGGGCGTCGACGATATTGACGGTGTTGTCTTCGTTGACATCACCCGGATTCGTCGACGGCGGCGCCGTGGCCGGCGGAGCGGTCGGCGGATTCGTCGGTGTCGGTGTCGGCGGTTCGGTGACGACCGGGGCCGATGTGGCATGGCCTTCCCCATACCAGTCCTTGACGAACTGTCCCATGTAATTTTCGTAGGTGTTTGCGGCCCCTCCGTAGGCGATACGGGACGAATCGATTTGTGCGCTCGATCCAAGAAGTTCCCAATCGATATTTTCCGAGCGGGAGCCCGTTGACCACATCATCGAGCGGTAAAGGTTGTCCCAGCACCAGGCGACAACCCCGACATTCCCGAATCCTGTGACATAATTCCTGAAGGGCTCGCCCCATCCCGAGGTGGTTCCCGCCGTGGGGGCGGTACCATTGAGTTCCCACCCGAACTCCGTCAAGACGACCGGCCGGTATTTTTGCGTGTACTCGAACCATGCCGGCAACCCGTGCTGGGGGTAAATGTGGCAGACATAGGCGACATTCGGCGAGGTGACAAAAAAGTCTTCATCGTATGCGGCGCCGGGATTGCCGGAGTTCGGCAGCTGCTGTGAATAATTCGGAGAACCGACCAATAGCAGATTATTTGCCGAGGCGGTCGAACCGAGGCCGTAGACGGACCAGTCGCCGTTTCTTATTGCCGATGTAAGCCGTTCCGCAAAATCGACGAAATCCCCGGTATTCGAATCGCCCAGGGAACCCCAATTGCCGCCGCCGGGCTCGTTGAATATCTCGAAAATCACATTCCCGTGGTTCGCCCATCTCGGCGATACTTTCTGCCAGAACTCCGCGATGTTCCGTTCATCCGATTCACCCCATCCGCGCCCGACAAAGTAATGCCAGTCGATAATCGCGTAAAATCCGAGATGAACAACGTAGTCGATCGAGCGGTCCAGGACGTCGGTACAAAACTGCTCCTTGTTCGAATAGGTATCCCATCCGATGCTGCCGATTTCCCAGTCGTCTTCATTGGCATGAAAAGTAAGCCGGATGGTATTCAGCCCCGCCCAATCCCAGGTAAGGTCGAGTACTTCTTCCAGTGTTTTGGGGTACATATCGGGAAAACTTGCGGGGTTGACCCTGCCGTTTTTTACGAGCAGGTCCATGTCCGGGGTACCGATTCCCTTGATGACAAAAACATTGCCGTTGCCGTCGACGATATTCCGGCCATTGACGGACAACGCCGGTAACGCGGGGGCCGGCGTGCCCGTCGGGGTTGGAGTGGCGGTCGGTTCAGGCGAGGGCGTGGGCTGATCGTTCGTTGAAATAAATACGAGTTTGTCGATATTGAAATCCGAACCGTTCATTTTGATTCTCATTGTCTGTTCCGATCCGGTAAGTTCGACGGGCCCGTAGGACTTGACCGTAAAATCGGTCCAGGAACCGTTTGTCGAAACGGATATGATCTCGGTGACGTCGATACCGTCCATGGCGATCTGCACGGCGTGTCCCATCTCTGCCGCCGAAGCGGTGTAAAGGTCGATATAATAGTATCCCCTTGAAACGGAAACCGAATACTGAAGCCACTCACCGGAGGCTATATAGGAAATATGATACCCGTTGTCGTTTGTTTCGATATCCACGTCATCGGACCGGTAGGCGCCGGTCGTGTTACCTTCCGTCGTATCGTGGTAGGCATTCCCTTCGCCGCCGAGATCATAATCTTCCGCCTCGATCGTTCCGGGAATAATAAACGGACTGCCGTGATACGGTTGTGCAAAAGCGCAGAGACTGAAAGCGACAAAATACAACACCGTCATTGCTTTTTTCATGGTCACACACTCCTTTTCAATTATAATTTTTTTATTTTCGTTTACATTATATATACTAAATCGTATTATTTTCATATATAATAGTGTGATTGTCAATTGTTTTTTCAACCATGAATACAAGAGTGCCCTTTCTGCGGTTTTCGTAAAAAAGCCCTTATGAAACAGGCGGTTTTTTGTCATTATCGTGAAAGGCGCTGAAATTTAAAATAATAAGCTTGAATATCTATGTAAGTTTTACTATCTTTGCATTGATATTCTTTTTCCGGGAATAATGCAGTTGATGAACAAGATTCAGGTTGAAAGCCTGCAGTTTGACAACATCAATCTCATCCTCACCGATACCGATGACGGCATCATGCTTTCCTTTGAAGGAACGATCGATATGGAATATCCCCAGTCGGTCCTCGATGATTATTTCGATCGTATTCATGTAGCGGTCATCGAAAAGGGAATAAAAACGGTATATTGTAACCTGGAAAACCTTCGGTTTATCAATTCAAGCGGGATTCGTTGCGTCATCAAATGGCTTTTGAAAATCAAAGATCAGACGGAAGCCGGTAAACAGTACCGCCTTGTTTTCTGTATCAGCAATCAAAACGAATGGCAGCTGTCCAGCCTCGGATTCCTGAAAGAGCTCTGTCCCAGTCTTATTCAATTACAGGAAGCGTGACGGCCCAGGCTCTCCATACATTGTTTTTATTGTTTCGGTGCTATCATTGTAAATGATGGCGGTAAATAACAAAACGATACATACCGTAACGTATCATGTTTTTATTTTCTTATTCATTTCTTTTTCCGTTTATGCAAATCCTCAAAACCAAGAAACCCTGCGAAGCTTTATTGTCAGGGAGGCAAAGACATATATCGGTGTACCTTACCGGTGGGGGGGAAAAAGCAGAAAAGGTATCGATTGTGCAGGGCTTGTCAATTGCGTTCTGCATACCCTTATCTGAAAAAAATACGGGACGATCGCCGAATACTACACGAATTATCCGAAGGTTTCCTCCAAAGCAATGCTTCCCGGTGATTTTGTTTTTTTTCGCATTAATGGGAAACTCGCCCATATCGGCATTTATGTGGGAAATAACGAGTTTATACACTCTCCGGCCAGAAACCAGTATATCAGAATCGACAAACTCGAAGCCTTCTGGGCTGATACGTTCTACGGGGCGAAAAAACTCTACAGAAAAGAATCCGCATACCGGGCGAACACTGTAAAAGAGAAGCGGAAGAGGCCCAGGGATGATAGAGACGGGAAAGGATAAAAAACAGTTTGCGAAAGAACTGTCAGGCAACCCCCTGCCTGCCGGGATATATGGATGCCCGTCGATCATATCCGTCTTCAATAATGCCGAAGGTACCGTGAAAATATGCTTCAAGCACAAAAATCCATCTTGAGGATGTTTTATATTACAAGCCGTCCCCATACCATTGAACACCCTGTAACAAATGAAATAAACCTTGTATAAAAGGCGATTATTTTGACAATGCAGTGCGCCCGGTTAACAGGGAAAGTTCGATATCAATCCGACATAATATTGCGCAACAAGAAGTGCGTCCACAATGTCGATGCCCCCGCTGCAGTTCGTGTCCGCGTTTGTGGAGACAAAGTTCTGCGGATTGAGACCGACATAATACTGTGCGACAAGAAGTGCATCCACGATGTTGATGGTTCCGTCTCCATTTGTATCACCCTTGTTGCCCGAAGGCGGGGATGTCGAGCCCCCTGATCGGAGATCCGGCAATTCGTCCCGGGTAATGACGTAGCTGTGATTGTAAACCGTATTGATATAAGAAGCCCCCTGATCGGTCAGGAATTCATTGTTCCAGTTATTGAAAAGCACGAATTTGACGCCCTGTGATTGGAGTTGTGAAGGATCGGGGATATAGCCGCATTCGTGAAGTGCGATCGGCATGGAAGTTCCGGCAAAACCCACTATCTTGCTGTAAATATCGGCATGTATTCCCCTGTCGTAGGTGTCGCCCCCGGCAAGGTCGCATCGCGAACTCCCGGGAAAAAAGGCCGATGAGGGTGTACCGCACTGAGGATTCATCCAGATCAGGTTGTTCAGACCTTTTGTATTCGTATAATAATCGTACATGAAATTCCAGAGGCGTAAAAACTGGCTGCCCCCTTCCATCGCCCACCAGAACCATGCGCATCCGTCTCCCGCTTCATGCCAGGGGGCGTAAATGACCGGTATATTGTTGTCCTGAAGGGTTCTCAGGGTTTCCGCCCCCGAATCGAGACGCTGTATGAATGTATTATACTCGCTTGTCCCCTGGGTGAGTACCTGATTGATCGAAACGGAAGCCTTGCTGCCTTCATAGGTATCCTGATTGTTCGGGGCACCCATATGCCAGCGGATCAACA
Source organism: Spirochaetales bacterium (assembly GCA_016930085.1). NCBI lineage: Bacteria > Pseudomonadati > Spirochaetota > Spirochaetia > Spirochaetales > Spirochaetales bacterium. Next base: position 1,330 of record JAFGHO010000010.1, on the reverse strand, counting down.
GGATGCCGCCGGAATTCCACCACGAGATCGCCCTGCCTGTCATCGCACTTCCCCTGTAGAGTAAATCCATGCCCCTGATTGCCGGGTACTTTCCCGAACTCTGGTAAATGAACTCGTTCTCCTGATCCGGATTGCCGCACCATTCGCATTCCTCCTGGCCGGACAGGATATGATTTCCATAGGCACTGTATAAATAATCGAGCAGATTTCTGGCTATCTGGATTGTGTTCGGATTGACCGGATCTGCACCAAAAGCATTGCCTGTAAAAATCAGAATGATAAGAAAGACGAGGATTTTTTTGTGTTTCTTTTTCATTTGATTACTCCCATTTTATTAAATTTGTCAATTAATTGTTACAAATCTACTCTCTGCCCGTCTCCGGGTGGCAAAAAGCGATATACTAATTTGTATTTTATCAGATATAATCGAAGAGGGGAAGCATGTACCTTCCGATTGCAACTAAACCGGTTTATTTTTTTTAAAAATCTCTCCTGAAGGCAGTCATTTAAATCCCCCGAACAGATATTCTGAATGCTCAAGAAGCCCCGCCGTTATTTTTTCCGCGACAAGATCAAAGGCGACGTCCGTGTAATGAACATCGTCATAAAAGTAATCGAGTGATTTCGGTATTTCCTTGTCGAGATCGATACATACGACCCCCCGCTCACGTGCCAGATCAGCCACCGCTTCATTGTATTGGATGAACCCCGAAAGCGCGCTTTCGTACGTCCATTGCCCCTCCGCACCGATCGCTTCCTTGTTGAGCATATGCAGCCGGGGTCGTATTGCCGGGAGAGGATTCTCTTTGTAGAGTGACGGCTGGGTAAGCAGCACCACTTTGATATTATCGTGCTGTGCCAGCGTGATTATCGCTTCGAGGTTTCTCCTGAACGGAAGCAGTCCGGGAAACTCTTCCTGTGTTACCGCCTCGCGCTTCTTTGCGTACCAGAAAAAAGCAAAATTATTGGCGATAAAATCCTCCAGGTTGTTGTGTGGGATAATCCGGTTCAGCGGTCCGTAAAAATGGCCGTAATCCTGCCTGAATTCAGAATGGCTGAAATAGGAAAAATCGGCATTATGTAAAAGATCGTTTATCGTGTGCATGATGATGATAACATCGGGTTTTTTGTATCTGATATTTGTCTGGAAATTGATTAATGTATGAAGAGTCGTATACCATTGCCGCCCCTGGTTATAGACACGGATATCCGGGTTATCGAGAGAACCCTTGAGCAGTTTTTCCACACGGGCCGGCCATCCTTTCTGTTGTTTGTCTTTGAATTCGGTAGTCGAACCCCCAAGACAGACAATAGTGAAGGCCGCGGAATC
>JAFGHO010000009.1 GCA_016930085.1 Spirochaetales bacterium | reverse complement strand
ATTTGTACCATATCTTCCGCAAACTTCCCTATGCGGAAACCGAACAGGATTATATCGATCTGCTGCCCTTTAACCTGACCGCAGAAAAAATCGCCACCAGAAAATAGGGTGGGAGAAATTGACGCTTACTATTGATTTATCATATTATTATAATCAACCTGTACCTGATTACTCTTGTGTCAGTAAACCGCCCAATTATAATTCAGGATATAACAGATTTTGAATGAATAATAAGGATTACAAAATATATAGCTAAAAATTAATAAATAAAAGGATTATCATATGAAGAAAAATATTATTCTTTTCTTTTTATTATTTATATTAATGAGCGATTGTTGTCCAATAAAACCTATTTCTATTGAAACTGTTAAAGAAATAAAGATTACAGTATATCCTGTAAAGACTTTAAGAGAAAAACCATTAATTTTCTTTCTTGAAAGATATGAAATTGGAAGTTTAATTAACATAATCAATTATTCGAAATGTACGGATGTAAAGATAAAATTTGGAATACGAGAGGGTGAATATTTAATTGAAATATTTTATATAGATGATACTGTAGATGAAATATTTATGCCTGATCCTATATGTTTTATTTGGCGTACTAAAAAACAAATTATGAAAAATAATGATTTGGGTCATTATGTAAGAGAATTATTATTTGAGAATTTAAAAAAACAAGGAATCAGACTGGAATAATTTATTATTGTGAGGATGGAATATATATACTTTATACCTGTTGCCTGCGAGTCGTGGGGGCTGTCTGTCTTTCGCCGTCTTTACCGCAGTAAAAGCATCCGCGCCGTTATAAATATCCCGTACGATAAAAATCCCGCGATCAGGGGGGTGCCGAGCCACCCGAACACGATGCCGAAGAGAACCCTGAAATGTATCGTCTGCACACCTTTGAGCACGCCGATACCCGGAACCGCGCCGACGATCGCCTGGGAACTCGAGACGGGCACCCCGATTATCGCATAGATGTGGATAATGACGGATTCGGAGAGGACCGCGACAAGGCCGGAGTAGGGATCGAGTTTGACGAGTTTTTTCCCGATGGTTATCATCACATTCCTGCCGCAGGAAAGCACGCCGGCAGCATCGGCCGTTCCTTTCGTCTTTTACTATAATTCCGTGCCGAGCAGCTTGTCGAGTCTTTTTTTCATGTCGTGCCAATGACTCCCTAACCAGTATATGTGATCGCAATCGGGACAGCGTTTGAAATCCGAATATTTTTTCCTTACCTCAGGCGGCAGTCTCTCCGCGATGCCGGCTTTATCGACCGAAACCAGCGGATTATTGCATTCCAGGCAACGGGAAAACGGGTCGATTCGGCGCATGAGGTCAAAACGGCGGACGACCTCGAGGATCTGCCGGTCCGGGTCTTTCGACCGGACGCAATAACCGTGGGTGATGATTTTCCGTTTGAGTAATCCCCTGTCCCGCGTCAGAATGATCCGTTTTTCCTTTTGCGCTATTATCGATATTTCTTCGTCTTCGTACCGGTTCGAGTAGAGGGTGTCGAATCCCAGTATCCTGAGGCTTTTCGCGAGTGTTCCCAGATGGACATCCATGATAAAACGGATCTCGCGCAATGGTTGAGGCCGGACTTTCGTGACGGCACCGATATCGAAGGATTCAAAAACGGGATAGACGCTGATGCCGTCATCATCGGTCAGCTGATAAACGAAACTCACCGAGACCCCGTTCACCAGGACGAGATCAACTTCCGTATGGGGGATGCCCATCTCTTCGATGAGTGCCTTTACCGTCGTTCCTTTTTTACAGTATCGTTCCACAAGCCGTTTTTTTTGGTCGTGAGGAAGAAAGTCATTGAGTTCTTCATAAAACCTGATATATACCCTGACCATGTGACCTGTCTCCGGGGACGGAGGTATCCTGTTCCGGACTGTCGCCCGCCGCCATCCGGCAAGAGTCCGTTCCGGCAAGCGGGCGGGCCGTTACTCTTCTTCGGCGCGTAATGCCGGCTTGCTTATACCACGGCGGCGTTGAATAAAGCCGGACAGCGCGTGGATGACAAGAATCGAGGAGATCATCAACCAGAGTGTGATCGGGAAATAATCGCCGCAGCGGGTGTACAACGCCGGATGTTCCGGCTTTTGAACGGTAAAGGCAGCAAGCAGGTAATCCGGGGTGAAAAGAGGGAGGGCGGCAACGACATGTCCCTTCGGATCGATGATGCTCGTGACGCCGGAATTTGTCGAGCGCAGGAGGAAGCATTTGTTTTCCACCGCCCTGAATTTCGATGCGACGAACATCTGCCGTTCCGCGGATTCCGTTTTCGACCATGATACATTCGTCAGATTGACAAGCATATCCGCGCCGCGCAGAATGAACGTTCTGCAGAGGTCGGGGAAGGCGTCCTCAAAGCAGATCGGTGTCGAAAAGGTAATCCGCTTTCCGCCTTCAAGGGGTAAGGTAAAAACAGTGCTTTCGTTTCCCATTACCCAGGTGCCGGAAAGATTGACCACGTTCCTGAAAAAATCCCTCACACACTCGAACTCCCAGAACGGAATGCTTTCACCGAAAGGCACGGGGTGCTGCTTGCCGTAATAGTCAAGTACTTCGCCGTCGCCTGAAATAAGTACCGCTGCATTCATCGCGTCATAGGTTTTCATGTCGATGACGAGGGGTGCGCCGACCAGAAACGGGCGGTCTATCTCTTTCACGAAAGGGAGAAAGGGACGTTGTTCGGGAAATTTTTCGAGCCGTACGCTTATCCGGTCCGTGTAAAAGGGGGTTTGAAATGATGTTTCGTTCCAGATAATAAGATCGGGTTTTCTCTCCCCGCTTTCTTCGACCCCTTTGAGTGTCATTTCCTCCGCCGTGAGTATGCTCTCTTCATAGCTTCCCGCTTTTCGCTCCCAGGGGTCCCTGTCCTGCTGGACAAGGAGGACTGTTATCTGCGATACGGCGGGAAGCGGGACGGCGAGACGGATTGCGCCGTAAATCAAAGCCGCGCAAAAGAGTATCAATGTAAAAGCCAGATGACGCGACCAGCTCAGGGAAAGAATGCGCTTCCCCGTGATCCGTCGCGTTTCGATCCGGGGCAAAACGATCAATCCTTCCGCGAGCACCGTATTGAAAAGGGTCATGAGAAATGAAAGCCCCCAGATCCCGGTGATATCCACACACTGGATCAGCGGAAGCAGATTATGTACCGGATGCGCCATCAGTGTCCACGGAAAGGCGAGAAATCCCGATGATTTGAGAAATTCATAAAAGGTCCATGCCGCGGCGAGGATCACGGGCCGGTACCGCGGATAGACGCGGGATAATCCGAAGAGATAGGCGGCGAGAAAACCCTTGTACAGCATATACCCGAAGGTGGTTCCCCCCAGTGTCCAGAAGCTGTACTCGCCGAAATATTGCAGCCAGTAATAGGCGAAAAGGGTGGTGATAAATCCGAAGATAACGCCGAGGAGTGTCGCAAATCTGAATGAGGGGGCCGTTGTAACGGCAATAAAAAAGGGAACCAGGCAGATAAAACCGAGTAACGGATTTCCGTAACTGAAGAAGTCGTTCGGTACCGCAAGCGGGAGAAGAAGAGACGAAAGAATGGTGAGGAGAATGCATCGGATTCCTGTTTTATTGATTATATCCGCCAGATGAGTCCCTAGCTTTCTTCAGGTTTTTCTTCTGTTTCGGTTTCCGGTTCCGGTTCGGTCTCCGTTTTTATTTCCGCTTCGGCTTCATCCTTTACTTCGGCTTTTTCTTCCACTTTCGGTTCGGCTTTTACTTCGGCTTTTTCTTCAACCTTCGGTTCGGCTTTTACTTCAGCTTTTACTTCAACCTT